>JANQHP010000037.1 GCA_028282625.1 Rickettsiales bacterium
GAAGGTCAGCTTATGTGATAGCACCCTGACCCTTCCGGGTCCGGGCGCTTTATAGGGGGGGTGTTCCTGTGTTCCAGCTGTTCGGAATACGAAAAAGGACCCCCTCCTTTTTTTCCTTTGTGTTTTCTTTGGTTTCTTTTCTTCTGCTGTTTTATTCTTTTGCCGTGGCGTTGCCGTTCTTTAGGCAGGGCGATGCTCGCTTTGATGCCCTATTATCCTTGATGGTTGCAGCCGGGTGGTCGGTTCGCTATGGTGCAGGCTTATCCTGCGATTAGACCTTGACGACAGATGCCGGCTTTACGCGATATACCCCACCATGTGTTGACCCTTTCCTGCCCGGATAAGGCAGGGATTGTGGCCGCGGTCAGCGGTTTTTTAGCCGCGCGCGGCGGGTTTATTTTGGAATCCGCACAGTTTGGCGATGGTTCTACCGGCCGCTTTTTTATGCGAAGCGCTTTCACGCTGGCACAAGAGACGGAGATGGCAGAGGTGCGTGCGGCGTTTTTACGTGAGGTGGCAGAGCCTTTTGCGATGGCGTGGGAGTGGACGCTGCCCCATCAGCGTGCGCGCGTGTTGCTGCTGGTTTCCAAGGCAGGGCACTGCGTGCAGCATCTGCTGTATCGTCAGCAATCGGGCACTTTGCCCATGGAGGTGGTGGGGGTGGCCTCCAACCATCCGAATTTGCAGGAGATGGTGGAAGGGTACGGCTTGCCGTTTTACCATCTGCCGGTGACGCCGGAGAGCAAGGAAGCACAGGAGGCGGAGCTGCTTGCGTTGGTGGAAAAAGAGGCGGTGGATCTGGTGGTGCTGGCGCGCTACATGCAAATACTCTCGCCGGGCTTGTGCGCCGCGCTTCGCGGTAAGGCGATCAATATTCATCACTCGTTTCTGCCGGGCTTTAAGGGTGCGGACCCTTACCGCCAGGCCTATGACCGTGGGGTGAAGCTGATTGGTGCCACCGCCCATTATGTGACGGAGGATCTGGATGAGGGACCGATTATCGAGCAGGAAGTGATTCGGGTGGACCATACGCAAATGCCTGCCGCGTTGCGTGCGGCCGGGCAGGATATTGAGTGTCGGGTGCTGACGCGCGCGGTGGCGGCGCATGTGCAACACAGGGTGTTGCTCAATGGTGAGAAGACGGTGGTGTTTGGCTAACAGTGCCTAGAGTTGAGAGTTGAGAGTTGAGTGGGGTTGCAAGTGTTCCGTGCTCCGTCATCCCGCGACTCTGATCGCGGGATCCAGCAGACAGAGTATTTGGATATATCCGACTGGATCCCGTGGTTAAACCACGGGATGACGGGGTGGGCAGGTGCATGGGTGCTTCCTTCGGAGTGCGGTACGCACGACTAGGAGCGAAGCGACGCGGCGCTCGTGCGCCGGCGGGGGCTTGTCGCGCCGTAGTGCAAAGCACGAAGGCGGATTAAGGGGGTTAGGCCCCCTTTCTTAACAAACAACACCCCCTCCCTCCTACGCTAAAGCTACTTAAGGGCAGGCCCTAGCCCTCCCCCCTTCCTCCTTCGCCAAGGCTACGGAGGACAGGCAAGGGGGGAGGGGATAAAATGGGAGGTGCGGGGCAAGACCCCTGCTTATAATTAAAGAACACCCCCTTTCAGAGCAAGCATGGTGTTACAACCGGAGCGTGTGCCATAAAAAGCATGACAAGGGTAGCAAAGGGTTGTAGTATCTGCGTTGTATCAGGAAAAACCACGACCGGAGGTGTAGATGGCGGTTGATAAATCGATGCCGATACTGATCGTAGATGATTACAAAACCATGCTGCGCATTATCCGCAATTTGCTCTCGCAGCTTGGCTTTACCAATGTGGAAGAGGCGACCGACGGGGAAGCGGCCCTTGCCAAAATGGAAGGCAAGGAATTTAAGCTGGTGATTTCAGACTGGAACATGGAGCCGATGTCGGGCCTGGAGTTGCTCAAAACCATCCGCGCCAATCCGGCGACCGCGAAACTGCCCTTTATCATGATCACCGCCGAAACCAAGGTGGATAATGTGATTGTGGCCAAAAAGGCCGGGGTGAATAATTACATTGTGAAACCTTTTAATGCGGCCACCTTAAAGCAGAAGCTGGTGGCGGTGATTGGAGATTTTTAAGCGTAACGCGATGCGTTCAACCTAGGGGCGGCGTCATGGAACAGGCAACACACGGCTTTCTCACCCAACTCGACGCATTGCGGGCAGAAAAAGGGGCGGACCTCACCCTCGCCGATATTCGGCAAGCCTTGGACAAGGCCGATACACGCTTTGTGCAGGGGATTCAGACGATTGCCGAGAAAATTCAAACGGTCAAATCGACCGATTCCAAAGATATTTCAGCCGCGATCACGCAGGATGTGATTCCTGGTGCCAACCTGGAACTGGACGCGGTGGTGAGCGCGGCAGAAGAGGCAACCAACCGGATATTGGACGCCGCAGAGGCGGTGCAAACCGAGGCGGCCAAGGCGCCTGCGGAAGTGGCCGAGGCGGTTTCCGTCAAGGTGATGGACATTTTTGAGGCGTGCAATTTTCAGGATATTACCGGCCAGCGTATTGCCAATGTGGTCAAGACTTTGCTGGATGTGGAGCGGATTATTACGACATTATTAGCCGTGCTTTCCGGGGATGCTTCCCTGGAAGAATTAGAGCGTGCTTTGGCGCAGGCGGCAGCCGAAGATGAAGGAGATGCCGCGCTGATGAACGGGCCGCAGCTGGAAGAAGACGCACCTTCCCAGGAGGAGGTGGACCGCCTGTTTGCGGATGCCTGATGTACCAGGCGCCTTGACAGACGATGCAGACGAAGAGGCGGCAGAAGCAGAAGAGAACGCCGCACTAGAAGAGGCGGCAAGACGGGAGACGGAAGCTGCGCTTCTGCAGCGCTATCAGCCGCCTGGCCTGGCCAAAGAAGGCAAGCATGTTTCTGCGCGGCGTGCCACCAGCTCGCTGTTTGTTTCGTTGTATCTGGTGGTGCTGGCGTTTTTTATCCTGCTCAACGCCAATGCCAGAATTGAGCAGGAAAAGCGCGAGGCCGCCCTTGGCAGTATCCGCGAGACTTTTACGATTGTGAAGCATCGCCAGGGCGACCCTAACCCGGACGCGTCGGCGTCGATTGGCTCGGAAGTGGCGCTTCGGGCCTTTATGGCGCCGGTGCGTAAGCTCGCGCGTGAGGCGATTCAGCTGATGGACGCGAAGGTGGTGGAAGAGGGTAATGTGATGGAGGTCACGCTGCCACTTTGGCGGATCTTTTTTGAAGGCAGAGCGGAATTGCGGCCTGCAGCGCAGCAATTTATGGTGCGGCTGGCCGATCAGGTGAGTAAGCAGGAGCGTGGCGGGCGTGTGGATATGGAGTCTATTTTTGCGGCGGATGTGAAGGAGGGCGCACGCCCCGATGCAACCACCAGCCTTTCGGTGGCGCGTGCCGGACTGATGGCGCGCACCTTGATGGAGTATGGTGTGGAGGAGGAAACGATTTTTGTGGGGATGCAGGAAGGGGTGTCGCTTTTTACGATGCGGCTTTTGTTTCATTTGCGGGATGAGTCGGACCGGTATGTGGCGCCGGAACTGCCTGTGGCAGAGGAGGAGGGTGTGTGATGGTACAAGAGGGTTCCCTGCAGGCGCCTGCGCGCCAGGATAAGGGAGGAGATGAGCAGCAATGGCTGATGACCTTTGCGGATTTGCTTTCGCTGATTCTGACCTTTTTTGTGCTGCTTTATTCGATGTCGATTGTGGAGCAGGAAAGTTGGGCGGATATTACGTTTTCCCTTTCCCAGCACCTGAACCCGAAAGAGGACGCGCTTCGGGTGCTGCCTTCAGAAGAATTAAGCGTGACTACGGTCAGACAGACAAAAGCCACGGGACTGGGCTATTTGCAGAGTGTGATCCGCGACAAGTTTTTGGATACGGATATGCTGGATACGGCCTTTTCGGTGCAAAAGCTTGAGGACCGTTTGGTGATTTCGCTGACAGGGAAGACGGTGTTTGAAAAGGCGGGGGTCACGCTGACAGAGCAGAGTGAAGCCGCCCTCTTTGCGCTAAGTCAGGTGTTGCATCCGGTGAACAACCATATTGATGTGTATGGCTACGCGTCACCGGAGCCGATTGAGACGGTGGCCTTTCCCTCAAACTGGGAGCTGGCGCTGGCGCGTGCATTTATTGTGTCACAACTCTTGAGAAATAGTGGGTATGGTTATAAAATCAGTATGTTTGGCCGTGCGTTGCCCAAGGCAGCACTCGGCACTACATCAAGCCAAGAAGCTGAGAGTGTGCGTGATAGGTTGGCCAGAAGGGTGGATATTGTTATTCGGGACTATCCGGCAAACCGTTAAGGTGCCGGCGTTTTTGGCGTGCCTGCTGCTTGGTGCGCTGGTTCCTGCCCCGGTGTTGGCCCAGGCGACCGAAGGTGAAGGTACGCCGGCGGTGCAGATGGAAGCCAAGAAGCGCGGGGGCTATGTGCGTATTGTGCTGCGCCTGCCCAATCCACTACAAACCACCATGGTGACCGTGCCGGGTCAGGTGCAGGTGACCTTGCCGAAGGGTATGGAGCTTGACTATAGCGGGGCGGAGGGTTTTCTGGCGCGGGAGCAGGTGCAATTGACCGCGGAGACGGCCGATGAAGCGGTCACGTTTTGGTTGGCCTTGCCGGAAGAGGATTGGCGTGTGCGCCGCTTTATCGGGCAGCGGAGTTTAGGGATTGATTTGCTGCCGCCTGCGGCTTCCCCGGTCCGCGCACCAGCCAGTCCGGGTGGGCTACAGGCACCTTTGGATGCGCAGGCACCGGATGCGGCCGCTGTTCCGGGAAGCCCAACGACCTCGCTATTGCCGCCCAGTGTGACCGGGCAAGGACAGGCTGGAGGCCTTGCTTCCTGGCTTGGACGGACGCTGGCAGGGGTGGTGCGTCCCAAGCCGGTTTCGCCTTACGCACCAGCGCAGGGTGCAGACGCAGCCTCGCCATCGGCATCGGATGGGGCGACCGGGTCGGACGTACAGGCGCAGCAAGCCGCAGCGGGTGCTGTGGTAAGTGAGGAAACGCAAGGGCAAGCCGTGCCCGCCCGTCGGGTGGAAAAGGTGCCGGTCACGCGTACGCCACTGGAGCGTGGGGTGCGGATCCAGTTTGCCTGGCAACGGCCTGTGGCCAGCGCCATTTTTACGCGTGGGCCTTATATTTGGGTGGTGTTTAACGAGGCGGAACAGCTCAATTTGGATGTGTTTCGTGAGGTGGGGTATTTGGAAGAGTTTAAACAGCTGAAACATCGGCATTATACCATTGTACGCCTGAAGCTTTCCGAGCGGTTTGAGAACAAGCTTTACCGTGCCAACCAGCCTTATTTGCAGGAAGACCAGGACAATGTGGTGTATACCCATGCGATGCAGCAGGGTTTTGCGTGGGTGCTTGAATTGACCGAAGACAAAGATCATGTGCCCGAATATGTGCAGCAGATCAAGCCGCTCAGCGTGGAAACGGGCGCTGGCCCCGGTGGCAGCGGCACGGCGTTTATTGGGGCCAGAAAAGCCGCGGATCCTTTGGAGATCAGGGACAAAACGATTGGTGATACGATCGTGATTGTGCCGCTTTACCTGCCGGGTGCTGTGATGCGTCCGCCCCGTCAGTTTGTGGAATTTGCGCTGCCTTATACCTTTCAGGGGATTGTGATTGAGCGCAAGGCAGACCATCTGCGCTACAAGGTGCTGAGTGACGGGGTGCGCATCAGTGGGATGCGCCCGCTGCATCTTTCTCCCGGGCTTTTTACGCGTCGTGCGCACCACCGCTTGGACCAGGACGATGCGCCGGTGCGCTCGCGCAAAGAGGTGCTGCTTTTTGAGTCGGTCTTTCCGTTTGTGCCTAAAGGGGTGGAGGCATCCGATGTTTCTGAGGCCGAAGCAAAAGACGGGGAGGCCCAAGCCACGGCAGATAGTGCTGGGGCGAAGGAAGAAGCGTTAGACTTTATCACCATGCGCCGCGCGCTGTATCAGGCGATCCGTGACGCCGAGGCGGACGTGAAAACAGAGCGTCGGCTGGATTTGGCGCGGTTCTTCTTTTCGCAAGCACTTTATGCCGAATCTTTGGGTGCGGCGATGGAAATACGTGCGCAGGACCCGGCCTTTGACAAGATGCAGGAGGTGGATCTGATTGTGGCGGCCAGCCAGATGATGTTGGGGCATCATGCGGATGCGCATCGCTTGCTAAGTACGCTAGCCGAAGAGGCGGTGGGTTCGAGCAGCCATGATGAATTGCTGATGTGGCAGTGGATGGCGCGGGCGCGCATGCTTGGGGGGGTGCCCCCCAATGAGCCCTTGCCGGTGGATTATATTGATGTATATGACAAGTTTTTGCGGCAATATCCGGCCGCCATCGCCTTTGATTTTGGGCTGTTTGCGATTGAAGATCACCTGACGCGGGATGAGGTGGCCATTGCGCGGACGGTGATGGATATTATTTCGGATATTGAGGTGGGCGCGATACGGCAAAATAGCCTGACATTCTTGCGGGCGCTGGCCTCGCATAAGGAGGGTAATGATGCGCGTGCGATGAAGCTGTGGGAACAGCTGACCGAGGAGGTGGAGGATCGCTACAACCGTGCACGGGCGCGCTTGTGGAAAACGCGGGAAGATCTGGCACGCGGGGTGATTGATATTGAGACGGCGGCGGAGCATTTTGATGCGATTGGGGTAATCTGGCGCGAGGACAATCTGGAGATGAATCTTTTAAAGCTGGTGGGGCAGCTTTACATTGATAACACCAAATATATGGAGGGGTTGCGTCGATGGCAGACCTTGATTGCCAATTTCCCGAACCAAAAAGAAGCGCTGTTTGTGGCAGGGGAAATGAAACGGGTGTTTATCGAGCTGTTTGAGGAGGGCAAGGCCTATGAATTGCAGCCATTTCAGGCGCTGGCCCTTTATTTTGAGTTTCGGGAGCTGACACCGGTTGGGCCGCGTGGTGACCAGATGGTGCAGCAATTGGCAGAGCATTTTATTAAGGCAGACCTTTTGGACAATGCCGCTTCGCTTTTAACGCACCAATTGCGCTTTCGTATCAAAGGAGAAGCGCGCCACCCGATTGCGCTGAAACTGGGAGATTTATACCTGCAGAACCGGCAGCCGGAGATGGTGGAAAGGGCACTTAATTTTATTGATACGCGGATCGCCAGTGAGGAAACCAAGGCCCAAATGCGTTACCTGAAAGGGCGTGGGCATCTGGCGATGGGGGATTATGGCGCGGTGCTGGAGGTGTTGCAGGATGATTTTTCCCCGCCTGCGCAGGATTTGCGGCTGGATATGTTTTGGGACCAGCAGAACTGGTTTGGTCTGATCCGTATTATTGAGGAACGCATGCCCCAAATGTGGGAGAATCACCCTTTCCCGCTGCTGGATCACCAGACCAAGGATATTTTGCGCCTGGGCGTGGCGTACGGAATTCAGGAGCATCGCGAGAAATTGCGGGCGCTTCGTCGGGATTTTGGCCCGAGGCTCTCCAATGAAAAAGCGGAAAAGATTTTTGACTTTGTCTCGCATGATGTGCGCTCGGTCAACCATCAGCGCTTTACCGAAACGGTGCAGCTCGAAGAGATTCAGAGCTTTATCAATGATTACGCGTTTTGGCCTGCGCAGGCCTGGAAGAATGTGGCGGGCGCATTGGAAGAGCGTGTGGCACGTTTGAAGGAGGAGGAGAATTTAACGCCGGAGCAGCGTTATGATGTGGTGCGGCTGGCATTGGCTTATGCCATGCAAACCGAGGATGAAGACGCGTTTCGTGCGCTACGACTTTTGCAGCGTGACTTTCGGCAGGTGATGGTGGATCGCGATACGATTGGTGCGTTTACGGTGTTGGATGACCCGATTGAGCGCAAACAAGATGACGCGGTGTTTGAGGGTAAAATTCCGCTGATTGAGATTCCGGAGTTTGTACCGATTTACAATGCCGCGCCGAGTATTTCGGAGCTGAACATCGCGATTCGCTAGATGCTCCGATTCTTAAAAAGGGTTATTTTCGGCACAAAGTGGATCGTGTGGGGGTTGGCATTTGGGTTGGCAACCGTGCTTAGAACAAAGGCTGCACGGCAAAGCGCACGCGGATCCCTTTTTCAGCGGGCAGGCACAACACACGCAGCTGCATTTTCTGATCCAGGTGTTGGTAATCAATCGTGCTGGGGGGGCTGCCGGTAGCCTTCCAGCCAAGCGGCGGCAGGCTTTGATGGTAGAAGGTTGTTAGCGCGGTACAAGAGGTGTGGCCGATGGCATCGCCCTGATGGATGGTGCCGTGCGGGGTGTCGTAGGTCAACCAGTGCGGGCGATCAATGGTCAGACCGGGCGCTAAAGGGATGTCGGTATAGGGAAGAAACGCATCGTCGCTTGCGGCATGTGCGGTGGGTAACAGGGCAAGGCTTAGAAGCAAAGCGATCAGGTGGCGGCGGGTTGGCATGTAGGGCAATAAAAGGTGGAACGATTCTGTTGTTGTAGGCGGAGAATGGGTGTGGCGCAAGTATAACATGCTTCACCAGCGCGGCCATAGACGGCGAAGTGATGCTGAAAATACCCCACATCGCCGCTGGAGCGTACATAGTCACGCAAGGTGGAGCCACCCGATGCGATGGCCGCCTCCAGAATTTTTTTCACCGAGGCGACCAGCCTGGCACAGGCTTTCTTGCTCAGCTTTCCGGCCGGGGTTTCGGGGTGAATGCCGGCATCAAACAGGCTTTCTGAGGCATAGATATTGCCGACGCCCACCACCACGCGCGCGTCCATCAAGGCGAGTTTGATGGGTTGTTTTTTCTGGCGCAGCGCTTGATGGAGCCTCTCCCCGGTCCAGCTTTTAGATAGAGGCTCAGGCCCAAGATGGGCAAAGAGCTGGTGGGAGGCAAGTGCTTCTGGCGTCGGCACAAGCGTGACGAGGCCAAAGCGACGGGGATCATTGAAAACCAGTGTGGTTTGATTTGTCAGATGAAGCAACACATGGTCGTGTTTTTGGTGATTGGGGCGCGGGGTATGTTTAAGCAGCAGACGACCACTCATGCCCAGATGCCAGATGAGCACGGTGCCTGAGTCCATTTCCATGCAGATATATTTGGCACGGCGCGTGATGGCGGTGATGGTGCGCCCTTGCACCGCTTCTTCCAGCGCCTCTGGCACGGGGATACGCAAATCACGCCGGTGCACGGTAGCAGCAAGAACCTGCTTGCCGGTGAGGTGCTCGGCAAGCCCGGTGCACACGGTCTGAACTTCCGGCAATTCTGGCATAAGCGCTTGTCCTTTTGCATCAGGCTTCGTATAAGAGGGCTCATTTTACGTGATAGAATCTAGCGAGTAAAGGAATGGCCATGTCGAAGCATACACAATTAAAGCAGGCAATTGAAACCGCGTGGGAAGCACGGGATACGCTTGGGGTAGAAAGTCGTGGCGAAGCGCGTGAGGCGGTGGAAGCCGTGCTGGAAGGTCTGGATCAAGGTACCATCCGCGTGGCCGAAAAATTGGAGGGGAAATGGCAGGTGCATGCCTGGGTCAAGCAGGCGATTTTGCTTTCCTTTCGCTTGAACCCGATGGAGCTGATCAGCCATGGCCCCTCGGTGCCTTCGCATCAAAATGGCGGGACGCGTGTGGCTTCCTATTGGTACGACAAGGTGGCCTCCAAGTTTTTGGGCTGGGGCGAGGAGGATTTTTCCAAGGCCGGCTTCCGCGCGGTGCCGGGATGTTACGTCCGCCGTGGTTCGTTCATCGGCAAAAATGCGGTGCTGATGCCAAGCTTTGTGAATCTGGGGGCGTATGTGGATGAGGGCACGATGGTCGATACCTGGGCCACGGTGGGCTCTTGCGCGCAGGTGGGCAAAAACTGTCATATTTCCGGCGGAGCCGGGATTGGTGGCGTGCTCGAGCCGCTGCAGGCTGGGCCGGTGATTTTGGAGGACCGTGTGTTTATCGGTGCACGCAGCGAGGTGGCCGAAGGCGTGGTGATTGAAGAAGGTGCGGTGCTTGCGATGGGCGTGTTTATTGGTGCCTCGACCAAGATTGTGGACCGCAAAACCGGTACGATCTATCAGGGGCGCGTGCCGGCCTATAGCGTGGTGGTGCCGGGCACGCTGCCAGGTGCTACGCCTGAGGCGCCTTCCCTTGCCTGCGCGGTGATTGTGAAAACGGTGGACGAGAAAACCCGCAGCAAAACGGGAGTCAACGAGATCTTGCGCGGGATTTAGGTGCTCCGTGCTCCGTGCTCCGTGTTCAGGGTTCCGTGTTCAGGGTTCCGTGTTCCGTTGTCATTTCCGCGAAAGCGGGAATCTACGAGCGAAAATATAAAGAGGTTATAGTCTGGATTCCCGCCTACGCGGGAATGACAGTTTTAGTAGTGCTGGATTACGCGACCATCCGCTTTCGTACTTCGTACTTGCAGCGCGACAAGGGGCCGCGGGATGGCGGAACACTTGCAACTTCCAACATGAAACTTGAAACTTACAACCCACTCCACTTTCCACTCTCACCACCCACTCTAGTTACTAATAACTGCTTAATAACTCTTGACAGAGAGAGAGGGCAATTTGCTAGTATTGTCCCAGTTCTTCACGCGCCTGGTGTTTCACCTGGTGGCGGCGTTATGCTTTTAAAGCAGACATTGCATGTACGTTCCAGACCTGCGCTTGCAGGGTTGGGGCTGTGCATGTTTTAGAGCAAAAAAAGCATGATGTGGACATGTCAAACAAGGAGGGTACCATGTGTAATTGGTTCTGGTTCTGTGTTTGTATTGTGGTCTTCATTGCACCCGCTTTCTGGATCATATATGCCCGATACTCCTTTCCTTCTCACATAACGAAGCAAAGAAAACGATTCGGAAAAAAAGTTAGAGAGCAGCATCAAGGGCTCCAGATTTTTCCGTTCGTTGTGCATCTCTTCAGCAAAGAAGGGGCATTTCTTGCAACTGCGGAGCTGAGCGTGCAGAACAAAGAGGGCTTTCGTTCGTTGGTGGGAGAAAATGTGCCTGATGATCTGGCACTTCGTTTCCGCCGCACACACGACAATCCCCTCACACGCAACGAAATCTCAGTCGATGTGCGGGGTCTTGGAGACGAAGGGTATGAGACCGTGCCCTTGGTTTTCCAGCCAGATTACAGCGCGCTGGTGACGCTGCACTCGCTGGATTTGCCTTCCGGGGCGCCCTGCCAAATCCTTTTTTTCCCCAAAAGGTCGAGTGAAAATTCGATCGTCAACAACACCATGTTTATTGCATGAGCCGCGAGGCTTTTTGCTCTTATCTTAGAATGGGCCGCGTAGCGATACGTGGCCCATTCTGTTTTTTAGCGAAGAAACTAGACGCTTCCCCAGGCGTGCTTGGAGGCAAACAGCGCGTGCAACACGCGGTTGTTCAGGGTGTGGCCGGTGCGTGACGCTTCGACCCGTGCTAAGAGGCGGCCACCGGCAAGGAACAAATCGCCGATGCAATCGAGCACCTTGTGGCGCACAAATTCATCCCGGTAACGCAGGCCTTCGTCGTTGAGCACGCGGCCTTTTTCAACCACGATGGCATTTTCCATCGACCCACCACGCGCCAAACCCTGACGCTGCAAATGCTCCACCTCTTCGGCAAAGCCAAAGGTGCGCGCGCGGCATAAATCGGTTTTAAACGACACGGCGGAAGAGTCGAACTCGCAACGCTGCTTGGCGATGGCACGGCTGTCAAAATCGATATCCATATGGACCGAAAAACGGTCGGCCGGCAGAAGTGTGATGCGCTTTTCCGCCTCACACACTTCGACTTTTTCGCGCACGACAATCTGCTTGCGCGGGGCGGTTTGTGCCACCACGCCGGCGCATTCAATCAGGAATACGAACGGCTCGGAACTGCCATCCATAATGGGAATTTCCGGACCGGTCAGGGCAATGCGCGCGTTATCCACACCGCAGCCCCAAAGGGCGGCCATGATGTGCTCGACCGTGCTGACCAAGGTGCCATCCTCATTGGAAAGCGTGGTGCCAAGCTGGGTGGCGCTGACATAGTCATAGCGCGCAGGGACCACCGGATGAAAGCCTTTGACATCTTCCCGCACGAACAGGATGCCGCTATTTTCCTCGGCCGGATGCAAGACCATCTGCACCTGCTCGCCGCTATGCAGGCCCACGCCCTCACAGCGCACGGCGCGCGCCAGGGTATGCTGACGCGTCTCGTCGCTTGACGGCGTGCTTAGGTCTATCGGAGAGGATGTGGGAGCGTTGGATGTCTGTGGCATAGAACGGATGTGATAGCGTTGCGTGTGAAAAACCTGTTCTCTGTCTTCATACTTCTTTGCCAAAGCATATCCAAGCGATGCCCTGGGTGCAAAAACAGAATTGTTACAAATTGTTACAGCTTGGTGGAATGGTAAGGGTTCAGGGTTCCGTGGTCAGGGTTCCGTGTTCCGTGCTCCGTGGTCCGTGGTCCGGGATGACGGGGTGGGGGCGGGCGCATGGATACCTCTTTCGGAGCGGGCTCCTTTAAGCCCGCGAGTAGCGACCAAGGGAAGCGCAGGCTTCGCGCCGCTTGAGCGAAGTTTATAGTGCGCCCCCTCACCCTAACCCTCTCCCCCGGTGGGGAGAGGGGATATTATGCGGTGGCGTGGGTAGAGGGGATGAACGAGGATGGTTGCAACGGTGCGCGCATCAGGGTAGATATGATGGTGGGAGTGTGATGCGACTGCTCGAACGACAACAAAGGATGCCTTATGTTTACAGAATTTGATGTGATTGTGTGCGTCATTATCCTGATTTCGGTGGTGGGCTCGTTTATCCGTGGGGCGGCTAAGGATACGCTGACCTTGCTTGGCTATTTGTTTGCGGCCTGGGCCACGCTGTTTTTTCAGCCTTACGCCGCAGCGCTGACCGACCCGCTATTTAAAAGTCCGCAGATGGTGAATGTGGCGGCGATCATCCTGATTTTTATCGCCTCCCTCCTGCTTATTTCACTCTTTAATGCGATGTTACTCGATAGCTTGCGGGATTTTTGTAAAACGCCGGTGGATCGCTCTTTGGGGTTGCTATTGGGGCTTGGGAAGGGCTTGGTGATTGTTTCGCTGATGCATTTTGCCATTACCTCGATTGCGGGCAAGGAGCCGGGTTGGCTGGAGGCCGGAGAGACGTATGATTTGACGCGCAAAGGCAGCGAAATGGCTGATAGCTGGCTGGGCGAGTATTTTGAAGAGAAAAAAGAAGCGCTTCAAGAAGAGATGGAAGTGATTGAGGACTGGACGGAATAAGGCTTCAAATCCGTTGTTTCAGTTCGCTTAGGGCTCGCTGGTTTCCGTTTCAATTTCTGTGAGCAGATTGAGGCTGTGGATAAAGTTACACGCCGCTGCGCCGCCTGATCCATCGGATTCTGGTGGGTTATCCCGGCATGCTTGGCAGTTGACATGGTTCGGGTTTTTGCTGCAATCGGCGATTTCCTGGCATCCCTCAAAGCCACCACTGCCGCCCGAACACATCTGGCATGTTTCCGCGCACCCTTCGCACATCCGCATCAGCATCCCGCCTTTTTTCAGGCACGAACAGCGCATCTTCCACGCCTCATTGCCAAAGCGGGCGCATTCATCTGGAGGGTGGGTGGCGGGCGGATTTTTGAGCAGCTCCATGGAGTCGATCATATCGTTGATGGTATCAAAGGAAAACTGGCCACCATAGGGGTTGTTTTTGCTGCTGGTGCCGCCGCCTGTCATCCGGTTGACAATTTCCATCATCGGTACGCTTTCGATGATATTGCCTTCGCCATCGCGCGGTTCAATCATCATGGTGCTAACGCCTGGCAAGGCTTCAAAGCTTTCTTTGGTAATCGGGTCCACCTCGACAAACTGGGCACGGCAGGCATTATAGGCAATGATCCCGGATTCGTCGTTGTTGTAGCTATAGCGGCAGGATTCGCCCTCATGGACCTCTTTGAGGCAACAGATGCGCGCGGTGGCGGGTGCGCTGGTCCATAGCAGGGCGACCAGTAGCGTGGCCATCCAGAGTTTGACCTGAGCGAGATTGTGACCATGAAGCTTGGAGAAAAGGGTGTGTATCATCATGTATCTATTGCAGAATTAAGTGGATGCAGGTTAGATTTAGGTTGGACAGAAAACTGTGCCAAAAGGCCACATTACACTCTTTAGTATACCGCTCTTTTGCCTGCGGCGCAAAAGAAATGAAAAGAAGTTGCACTTCCTGCATGGTCTGCGTATATTTCGATAAATTTCTTAAGGTGTTCTGTGTGCTTAGGAGAGATATAGGCCTGCAGAACGATCCTTTGGACATGTAGCCCTGCGAACAGGCACGCTAACAGGCAGTAAGGAAACTGGCAGCAAGAAGACTGGGTTTTTTTGAGACAAAGCGGTATCAAGGGGCGGTTACGGACAGTGAATACAAAGGGGTCCACACATGCGCGCACATACATACGGTAAGCCTATCGCTGCAGTTTGGACTGTTATCGTACTGGCATTGGTGGCTTTCTCCCATCATGTCGTGGCGCAGCCTGTGGCACGTGAAGCCGCCACGTCGTCGCTCAATAGCGCCTTGGTAGAGGCGGTGGAGCGGCAAGATTTGTCGCAAGTGCGGGCGTTGCTGCAGCAAGGCGCCTCTCCGGCACAAAGCGGCGCCAGTGGTCGTACATTGCTGATGGTGGCAGCGGAAAATGGGGACAGCAAAACCAGCGCCTTGTTGTTGCATGCCGGCGCGCGTATCAATCGCGCGGATGCAGCCGGTACCACGGCGTTGCATCTGGCGGCCCGGGGTGGGCATAATTTATTGGTGCGTTTGCTGCTTTCGCAAGGCGCCGCGCCGAACGCGCAGGATGAT
>JANQHP010000149.1 GCA_028282625.1 Rickettsiales bacterium
CCCACCCACCTACGATGAATGTTTGGCATGTCAGTGAGGCGATAGGCCATAGGCAATAAAAATAAGGATAAGAGGGTGCAAGATTTGGATTATGTAAAAGATTCCTCTACGATCACACAGGCGATTATTGAACTTCGGAAGATGCTTTTTGGCCTCAAAAAGAGCCTGCTTGCCTAACCATTCTATTGTAAACTATTGCCTATCGCCTCTTGCCTACCTCACTCCACTCTAAACTCTCACCACTAAACCCTCAAAAAAGCCATGGTGCCGCTGCCCTCCACTGACCCTGCCTCCCAGATTGCTTCGCTGCTTGAGGAGCGCGGCGGCATTTTTATTGGAGATGAACATTTTTCGATTGCCGGCAAAATGTTTCTGACCAACCCGGCACATATCGCACAGTGGCAGGAAGCAGGCTTGTGTGTCTTTTGCGCCGAAGTGATCCAAAAGAAAGACCAGGATATGTTGGAAACAGGGGACAAAAAGGACCTGATCTCCTATATCGCAAAAACCGGTTTTATCAATTCGTACGAAAACACCCTTTCCTATGCACAGATGCTCCTTGCGCACCGAGAGGCTGACGTGCGCGTGGTGGCCATCAACGAAGAAGAGCCCGGCATGAGCCTGATAGCACGCAACCAAGCCTGGGTAAGCAATGTGCGTGAGGCAGCCCGAGGTGAGCCCTACATACTTTTTGGTGGCAGGGATCACGGAGGGTGGCGCGGCATGCACGCTGGAGCAGGGCCACATAAGGGAGAATTTTTGCCAGCCGATCAGGACATTGACGTGCTGCTGGATATTCCGTGTGTTAAAACATTTGCCACCAAAACATGCGATGCGCCCAAACTCACTTTAGGCGAAGCAAGCGGTCACAAAGGGGCCGATTATCTTTTGGAAGTCCCCCCAAATATTTTGGAAAAACCCCCTCCTTCTACTAGTATTCTTTCGCGGTAATGCTAAAATTTAAACTCTCACCCCTCAACTCTAACCACTAAAAAAACCATGTCCCTACTCAAAGCCGATCCGATTTTTAAACCGTTTAACTACCCCTGGGCCTATGAAGCCTGGCTGACCCAGCAGCGTATTCATTGGCTGCCTGAAGAAATCCCGATGGGCGATGACGTCAAGGATTGGAAACACACCCTCACCCCGGAAGAAAAGCATCTGCTGACCCAGATTTTCCGCTTTTTCACCCAGGCTGATATTGAGGTGAATAATTGCTACATGAAGCATTATACCCGCGTGTTTCAGCCGACCGAAGTGCAGATGATGCTGGCGGCCTTCTCCAACATGGAAACCATCCACATCGCGGCCTATTCCCACCTGATTGAAACGCTTGGCATGCCCGAGACCACCTACAGTGAGTTCTTGGAATACAAGGAGATGAAGGACAAATACGACTACATGCAAACCTTTGGTGTGGAAAGCAAAATTGACATCGCTACCACGCTGGCGGCCTTTGGTGCCTTTACCGAAGGGCTGCAGCTTTTTGCTTCCTTTGCGATTTTGCTCAACTTCCCGCGCTTTGGCAAAATGAAGGGCATGGGCCAGGTCGTCACCTGGTCGGCGCGCGATGAAACCTTGCATACCAATTCCATTATTCGGCTGTACCACACCTTCCTCAAAGAAAACGAGGATATCGACCGCAAAGCACTCCATGCACGCCTGGAAGAGATTTGCCGGACGATTGTGACCCATGAGGATGCCTTTATCGAGCTGGCCTTTAGCATTGATGGCTCGATTCAGGGTTTAAGTTCCAAAGAGGTGAAGGACTATATCCGCTATATCGGCGATCGACGCCTGCAGCAGTTGGATATGAAGCCGATCTTTAATACCAGCGCCAACCCGCTGCCCTGGATGGACGAGATGCTCAACGGCGTGGAACACACCAACTTCTTTGAAAACCGGGTGACCGAATATACCAAAGCCGCCACCCAAGGTTCGTGGGACGACGCGTTTTCCATGCATCACGAAAGCGACGCGTCCGAAGAAGAGGCCGCCAACACGGCCACGGCGTAACACGTGTCACAGTCACAGCGCTTTTAAGCAGCGAATCATCCACGCCCTTGCCTTTAGCAGTTGCCAGGGCAGGCCCAACCGCTTTATATAAAGAGACCATCTTCTCTTTCACCCGCATCCTTGCGCCTGGATGGTCAAAAGGGCCCATGGATTACAAAGGAATATTTCCCTATGCGCTTTCCTGCTTTTTTGTTGCTTTGCCTCTTCATGCTGGTCCTGGCACCTGCGACTGCCCTCCATGCCGAAAAGAAAGAGGAAACCGAGGAAGACACGCTCAGCCTGCTCAAGCGCTTTGGCGACGTCTTTGAAAAAGTGCGCGAAGAATATGTGGAAGAACCTTCGGATAAGGAGCTGATCGAAGCCGCAATCAACGGTATGCTGACCCATCTGGATCCGCATTCCACCTATCTCAACCAGGAATCGTTCAAGGAAATGCAGGTCCAGACCAAAGGCGAGTTTGGCGGGCTTGGCATTGAAGTCACCATGCGCAACGGCTTGGTCTATATTGTCTCTCCCATTGATGATACGCCCGCCTTTGAGGCCGGACTGCAGGCCGGCGATTATATCAGCCATTTGGACGGCGAAAGCGTCATGGGGCTCACCATCACCGAGGCGGTCAAAAAAATGCGCGGCAAGCCCGATACCTCCATCACCCTCACCATTTTGCGTGAAGCCGAGGAGGAGCCGTTTGATGTCGAGATCACCCGCGCGATTATCCAAATCCGTTCGGTCAAATCACGCATGGAAGAAGATGTGGCCTATCTGCGCATCAACAGCTTCTCCGAGCAAACCACCGAGCTGGTGGAAGAACATGTCCAAGACCTGCTGGAGCAAGACCCCGCGCCCGTGGGCATGGTTTTAGACCTGCGCAACAACCCAGGCGGCCTGCTCGACCAAGCCATTGGCGTGGCCGATGCGTTTCTCACCCGCGGCGAGGTGGTTTCCACCCGTGGGCGGGAGCCTGAAAACACCAAGCGTTTTGATGCGCTGTCGGGCGATATCACCAAGAACCTACCCATCGTGGTGGTGATCAATAACGGCTCGGCTTCGGCCTCTGAAATTGTGGCCGGCGCGCTGCAAGACCACCGTCGTGCCATCATTGTGGGCACG
>JANQHP010000079.1 GCA_028282625.1 Rickettsiales bacterium
CAGGTTTTTAAGTGCGACCCCCTCACCCTACCCCTCCCCCCCGGTGGGGAGAGGGTTAGGGTGGGGGGCACTGCCTTCGGAGAACGGAACACGGAACACGTATAATTCCCCACCCCACTAAACTCTCCACTCTCACCCCTCAACTCTAATAAATACTTAATAACCCTTGAGAGAGAGAGAGCGATCCGCTAGGATCAAGGGACATTTTGGTGGTCTCCAGTGCAAACCCTTGCCTGGATCCTACGCTAAGCGTGGCTTTTAAAGGTAAGAATACCGGAGGCTACGAACAACCCTCACCAGTAGGTGGGGTATTATTTGGAGGTGAGTGATGGCATGTTTTACAAAAGATCCCGTTAGTTTTTTATCATGGCTCGCGAAACTTTCTCCAGATCGCGAAAGGGCTATCAGAGTCAGTTGCCTTTCTTGGAGTCTGGCACTTCGAGAAGATGGAATCGATGTTGTGGATAGCCAAGTCGTCGATGAACCATTCTTTCTGGAGCAACTCCTGCGAATTGTGCGCTTGCTTCCCAGAGGGGTGCTGCGCAAACTGGTGGACGCCATTACACAGGAGCTCTCTCAGAGAGATCAAGGGGAAAGCGAGACGTCCTGAATCGAAGAAAAAGCGTGGTCACACTCATGTAACCACGCTTTTTCCTTTGATGGCAACCGCGTGAGGTCTCCAGCCGACTGATACGGCTAGGCGGCTTGCGCGATCAGCCTTGCTTACGCGTCCAGATTCTCTACTTTCAAAGCATTATCCTGAATAAAGGCACGGCGCGGTTCGACCTCGTCACCCATCAGGGTGGAGAAAATCGCATCGGCTTCCTCGGCGCGGGCCACATTCACCTGCAGGAGCGTGCGCGCTTCCGGGTCCAGCGTGGTTTCCCACAATTGCTCGGCGTTCATCTCCCCCAGCCCCTTAAACCGGCTAACAGTCGCCCCTTTGCGGCCAAGGCTCATCAGCAGATCCAGCAACTCGCCCGGTGTGCGTACCGTGTGACTTTCCTCCTTGCGCGTGAGGGTGAGGTGTTGCCCGGCAAAACTCTCGGTTAAATCCGCGCTCAAGCGATGCAGCGCCTTGGCTTCAGGGCCACTGCGAAGGGCGGCGCTGATCTCCTGCTTTTCCTGTACGCCGCGGACCATACGGGTCAGCACCAGCGCGCCGCGTGCGATCTCCACCTGCCAGTGCTCGCGCGTAGGCAAGGCACTGTTGCAATAGGCTTCCACTTTTTTGGCCACCGATGCCTCGCTGCCTTCCCCGGCAAAGGCCCCCGCCAGCGCGGCGGCTTCCACCACACCAAGGTCGGCGTGCCGCGAAAGACTTTCGGCCTGCTGCTTCCAGGTGGGGGGCAGGCGCGCAAGCGCTGCTAAATCCTCCCCGGCGCGCTGCTGGCCACTTTCGGTTGAGAGCACCGCCCCTTCGAGTGCGGTGGCAAGGAGCTGGGCATCAAAGGCGGCTTGGTCTTTGAGGTAGATTTCGCTCTGCCCGCGCTTGATTTTATAGAGCGGCGGCTGGGCGACATAGAGATGTCCTTCGGTGATCAGCTGCGGCATCTGGCGGTAAAAGAAGGTGAGCAGGAGGGTGCGGATATGCGCGCCATCCACATCGGCGTCGGTCATGATGATGATCTTGTGGTAGCGGAGCTTTTCTAAGTCAAACTCCTCCCCGATGCCGGTGCCAAGTGCGGTGATCAGCGTGCCGATCTCCTGGCTTGCGAGCATTTTATCAAAGCGGGCACGCTCTACGTTCAGGATTTTCCCGCGCAAGGGCAGAATCGCCTGGCTCTTGCGCGTACGCCCCTGCTTGGCGGAACCACCGGCAGAATCCCCCTCCACGATGAAAAGCTCGGAAAGGGCCGGGTCTTTTTCCTGGCAATCCGCCAACTTGCCGGGCAGATTCGCGACATCCAGCGCGCCTTTGCGGCGCGTCAACTCGCGGGCCTTGCGGGCGGCCTCGCGGGCGCTGGCAGCTTCAATCGCTTTGCCGATGATCATCTTGGCTTCGGCCGGATGTTCTTCCACCCAGACGCCAAATTGCTCGCCCATCACGTTTTCCACGACGGTGCGGACTTCCGAGCTCACCAACTTATCCTTGGTTTGCGAGGAAAATTTGGGGTCGGGCACTTTGACCGAAATGACGGCGGTCAAGCCCTCGCGCACATCCTCGCCTGAAAGCGTGACCTTGCCTTTTTTGTTGAGGCTTTGGCTGGTGGCATAGTTGTTGACCAGGCGGGTGAGGGCGGAGCGAAAGCCCATCAGATGGGTGCCGCCGTCGCGCTGGCGGATATTGTTGGTAAAGCAGAGCACGTTTTCGTGGTAGCTATTGTTCCATTCCAGCGCAATTTCCACGCCGATCTCCTCCTGCATGCCGTGGATCTGGACGGCCGGGTGCAGGGCGTGTTTGGAGCGATCCAAATAATCGACAAAGGCTTGGATCCCGCCTTCGTAAAACAGCTCGGATTCTTTGGGTTTGCCCTCTTCGGCCGCACCCTCGCGTTCGTCGCGCAGCAGGATGCGTACGCCGGAATTGAGGAAGGCCAGCTCGCGGATGCGGTGCTCCAGCGTGGCGAAGTCGAAGGTGATGTTGGAGAAGGTGTCGGTCGAAGGTAGGAAGCGGACCAGCGTGCCTTTTTGCCCCTCGCTTGCCGGGCCGGTTTCTTTTAGGGGTGCGACGGTTTCACCATCGGCAAATTCGACAAAATGCTCCTTGCCATCGCGCCAGATGGTGAGCTTGAGCCAAGTGGAAAGCGCATTCACGACGGAAACGCCCACCCCGTGCAGCCCGCCGGAGACTTTATAGGAGTTGGAGTCAAACTTCCCGCCCGCATGCAGCTGGGTCATGATGACTTCGGCGGCAGAAATGCCCTCTTCCTCATGCAGGGAGACCGGCACACCGCGCCCGTTATCCACCACACTGGCGCTGCCATCTTCATGCAGGGTCACAATGATGCGGTCGCAATGGCCTGCGAGTGCTTCATCAATGGCGTTATCCAGCACTTCATAGACCATGTGATGCAGGCCAGACCCATCGTCGGTATCCCCGATATACATGCCGGGCCGTTTGCGGACGGCCTCCAGCCCTTTTAAGACTTTAATCGACTCCGCGCCGTAGGCTTCTTCTTCTGCTGCAACTTGCTCATTCATACTGTAGAATTCCCCTGACACTATACTACTGATTTTCTAGCATAACAAAGCAAGGGGAACAAGGCTTTAACCGTCCGGATGGTCGCCTGGAAAGAAGGGCTAAAAAGGGAGCGCTGCCAGTGCTTCCAGCGCTTTTTGCACCTGTGGGCCTCCCTCCCATTGTTGGGTCAGACTTTCGGGTCCGGCAACGGTCAAATCATAGCGGTAGTGCCCGCTGGCGGTGTGGTTTTTGTGGCGTGCCTTATCCAGGGTGATTTCCAAATGGTTTTCGGCCAATGCAAACGTGCCCTTGGCCTGGTCCAGCTGCTGCGCGGTGGCGGGAAAGGGTTTAGGAAGCACGTTTGTAGCCTGCGCCTTTAGCATATGCTGCGCCATACGAAAGGTTTCTTTAAGTGGGTCAATCGCAAGCGCGGTGGCATCCAAGGAGCCATGCATGTGCAGTTGCTTGTTGGCGTTATATGCGATGTGGGCCTTCCCATCGATCTGGGTTGGCCCTTGCTTGAAGCGGATATCAGAAAGGGTGATCGCTTCGGGTGCTTCTGTGACCGTTGTGGAGAGATGCAGGGTTTTGGGCGCGGTGAGGTCCAAAGAGAGGGTGCGCGCGTGGCGTGTCTTTCCCGGGACCAGCGTAAACTGGCCTTGCAGCGGGATCTGGTTGATGTGGGCTTGAAGATCCACGGTAAACACCCCGCGCAGATGTTGGATCAGATGCAGACGTAGGGTGATGTCACGCAGCGTGTAGCGGTAATCGGGACTATTCGGATCAGTCAGCGTGATGGAAGCGATGTTCAGCTCAGGCGAGGGCAGGAGGGAAAGCGAGGCGTCGGGGGCAACCTCCACATGCCACGCGGTGCGTGTTTGCAGCGCCTCTTTGAGTGCTCCTTGGATGTGGGCGGCGCCAATAAAGTGAGGTGCCAGCCACAGAAAAAGGAGCAGCAACACCGCGCCGGCGATCAGGATATGAAGAATATGTTTGCCCAGCGCGCGGATCATGAAGTGGCTCCCTTGGCAGAGGAAGACGGCCAGATTTTTGCGTGTGCTAAGAGGTGCGCGTGCGAGTCAAAACGTGCGGAACTTTCAGCGCACAGATGCGTGGGCCATGCACGAGAGCCAAAGAGTACCGGCTTGCAGCGTGCGTTTTGGGCGGCCTCCAGGTCGGTTTCGCTATCGCCGACCATCCACACAGCTTCCGGGGAGGAGAGGGCAAGCCCTTCCATCGCCAAATGCAGCGGCGCGGCGGAAGGTTTATCTTCCACAGCATCCATCGCGCCTATTACGCGGTGGAAGTAATGGTCCCAACCCAGATGGGAGACTTCCAGGCGTAGTTTTTCGCCGGTTTTGTTGCTGACCACCGCACATGGAATCTCTTGTGCTTTTAAGAGGTTCAGAAGTTCTTCTGCCTCGGGCAGCACGCGCAATTTCTCCAAATGGATGGCCGAAAAATAGTCCAGATAAACGTGCCGTGCGCGCTCCCATTCCTCACCAAAAATGCCAGGAAACGAAGCGCGGACGGAATGGTGAATATTCTGCCTTCCCGCGCGGATATCTTCTTCCGGCCAGGGGGTTTTTCCCATGGCTTCAAAGGTTTGCGTCAGGCAATGGATAATCACCGGCCAGCTATCGACCAGCGTGTTATCCCAATCAAAGAGGATGGCTTCAGGCTTATGCATGACCACCTTCTTGCTTCGTGAGTTGCGCCTGGATATGGGCATCATAGGCTTGGATCAGCTGGGCGGTGATGGGGCCGGGTTTGCCGGTGCCGATTTGGGTCTCGCCGATTTTAACCACCGGGGTGAGGCGCGCGGTGGTGCTGGTGATGAAGGCCTCTTTGGCAGCACCCAGCTCCCGTATGGGAAAGGCTTCCTCACGGACCGCAATCCCCTGTTTTTGGGCGAGCTCCAACACGTGATGGCGTGTAATGCCGCCTAGAATATGCTGGTTGGCGGGGTGCGTGCGGAGCGTGCCGGTGGCGTCCACCACAAAGCTGTTGGAGGCGCTACATTCGGTGCTGTCCCCCTTCTGGTTATAAAGCCAGCTTTCGGCAAGGCCTTGTTGGGCCGCCGCGTTTTTTTCCAAAAGATTGGGTAATAAATTCAAGGATTTGATGTCGCATCTTCCCCAGCGAATATCGGGTGCCAGCCGCACTTCTACCCCGCGTTCTTTCGTCGCGCTTTTAGGTGGCGGAGGGGTAAGAGGCAGCAGGGTCAGCGTCGGTGCCAGTGTGGGCGAGGTGGGGAAAAGATGGTGCCGCGTGTTGGCGATGCCACGCGTCATTTGCAGGTAAATAGCACCTTGGTGCATTTGGTTGCGGCGACACAGTTCCTGGATAATCCGCGTCATGGCTTGCACGGGCATCGGCAGGGCGATATGCAGGGCACGCAGAGATCGCTGCAAACGCTGCCAATGGGCATCGGCGTGCAGCAGGTGGCCCTTGGTGTAAGCGATCACTTCGTAGACCCCGTCGCCGAAATGGTAGCCACGGTCCAGCATGGCAATCTGTGCCTGCTTCTGCCGAAGATAGCGGCCACGGGTGCCGTCATGCACGTAGCTCCAGCGTGCCGGCAGGGTGTGACCTGGCACATGCGGCGTGTGGCAACGATGCAGAGTAGGAGGGGTGGCAAGGGGCATAGGTCAAGCACAATGCGAGGCAGCAGGGCTGTTAGAAATAGTCCATTAGAAATAATCCAGCCGTGCGGAGAAGATATCATCAAGCCGCGTGACATGACGTACATCGGATACGATCAGCAGATGGTCTTCCTCGGCGAGCAGGGTATCCTGGTCCGGGATAATCACATTGTCTCCACGGAGCATCATGCCGACTTTGGTTTCTTTGGGCAGGCCCACCTCACCGATGGTTTTGCCTGTGACGGCGGCATGGGCGGGGATCGAGATGCCCATCAGTTCGGCCTGACCGGAACAGATGGAGTGCACGGCGGTAAATTTGCCTTTGCGGGTGTGGAGCAAAATGCCTGCGACCGTCATTTCGCGCGGATTGACCATCACATCAATGCCAAGCGAGGACATCAGCGCGCCGTAGGATTTGCTTTTGTTGGTGAGGGTGAAAACACGTTGGCACCCGCCCCGCTTGGCCAGCAGCGACGCCAGGATATTGACCTCATCGTCATTGGTCACGGCGATCAGCGTTTCGGCCTGCGCAATGTTGGATTCGGTCAGGATTTGGCGGTCCAGCGCGCTGCCACAGATGACCGTGGTACGTTTGAGGTTGGCGGCAACAAATTCCGCGCGGGTTTTTTCGATCTCGATCAGCTTGGTGTTGAGTTTTTGCCCCTCTTCCTCCAGCGCCTGGGCGATATAAAACCCGATATTCCCGCCGCCGATAATCACGATGCGCCGCGCTTCATGTTCGTGGTGCCCAAGGGCCATCATCAATTGGGGCAGCTGCTGTTCCGGCACGGCGAAAAACACCTCATCTCCTGCTTCAAGGCGCGTGTTTTCTTCGGGTACAATCAGCGCCTCCCCACGCCAGATGGCAAGCATGGAGGCCTGCAATTCCGGCTGTTGTTCCTTGAGCATGGCGGTGCTAAGCCCCACGGAGATATTGTCTTCGTTGCAGCGCACCTCCACCACACGGATGCGGCCCTGGCCAAAGCTCAAACAATCCATGGCGCCTGGCACATGCAGACGGTTGATAATGGCGCTTGCGACCTCGCGTTCGGGTGAAATGATGTAGTCGATAGGCAGATGTTCGGTGCGATATAGATCGCTCCATTCCGGGCGCAGGTAATCGGCATGACGAATGCGCGCAATTTTGATCGGCACGTTGAAGATGGAATGCGCGATCTGGCAGATGATCATGTTGGTTTCATCCGATGTGGTCACGGCGATAATCATCTCCGCATCCTGCGCACCGGCTTCTTCCAGGATGGAAGGGTGGGAAGGCAGGCCGTGAATGGCCGAAACATCGAGAGCCTGGGTGATGGCGGTAATTTGCTCCGGATCGCGGTCGATCACGGTGACGCTGTGTTCTTCACTGACCAGCTGCCGAACAATGCCCCTTCCCATGAGGCCTACACCACAGACAATAATACGCATGCGTGCTCCTTGCGCTTGACCCTATGTTTGATCCATTTCTGTTGTGCGCCTGTTGGCAGTGCTTGTCAACCAGAAGACAGGGCAAAGACTTTGATAACCGTGTCTAGCACCCGATCATGGCCAGGAACTCGGTGCGTGTGCGTGGGTCGTCTCGAAACAGGCCGGTCATCCGGCTGGTGACGGTGCTGGACTCGGTCTTATGCACGCCGCGTGTGGTCATGCATTGATGCGCGGCGTCAATCACCACGGCGACCCCTTTGGGTTTGAGCACGCGGTTGATGGTATCGGCCACCTGGGCGGTTAAGACTTCCTGGGTCTGCAGACGCTTGCCATAGACTTCCAGCACCCGCGCCAGCTTGCTGATGCCCACCACACGCTTGTTGGGGAGATAGGCGATGTGCGCCTTGCCGATAATCGGTACGATATGGTGCTCGCAGTGCGATTCCAGGCGGATATTGCGTACAATGACCATCTCGTCGTAATCTTCCACCTCTTCAAAGGTTTTGCGCAGGAGCGCTTCGGGATCGGCGTCATAGCCGGAAAAGAACTCCTGATACGCCTTGGCTACGCGCTTGGGCGTTTCCAAAAGCCCCTCGCGTGAAGGGTCGTCACCGGCCCAACGAATCAGCGTGCGTACGGCTTCTTCGACTTCATCACGGGAAGGACGTTGTGCTTGGGGGAGGGGACGTTGTGGCATGGTACTCGATGGCTCGATGGATAGTGGAAAAGGGACCAAAGACTATAACCAGATTTGGGCGAAGCGGCAACTTAAAAGCGCGGCGTTTATTCTTGCTCCGGCGCGTTCTCCAGGTCGCGCTTGACCTTGGGTGAGTCCAACAAGTGATCGATGCGGCTTGCCTGCACCGCGCTTTGGTCGATTTTAAAATGCAGCGACGGCATGTGGCGCAGCTGGACTTTGGAGGCAATCCGCGAGCGGATATAGCCGCCAAGCTCGGAAAGTCGGTCAATCAGCGACTCGCCGGAGGCGCTATCGAGCGGTACAATGAACACGGTTGCGTTGCGCAAATCCGGGCTGCAGCGCACCTCCGAAACCAGCGGTTGGATCACGCTGTTATCCAGCGGGTGATAGAGGTCACCCCGCATGAAGAATTCGCCCAGCACCTGGCGCAGTTGCTCGCCTACGCGCAGCTGCCGCTGGCTGGGTGCCTTGTGTGATTTTTTATGCATGATGGTTTCCTCTTAGACACTGTACGCTTATGGCACCGTGGGAGCTTCTTCCACGCGCTCAAATGCCTCAATCATGTCGCCTTCTTTGATGTCTTCGTAGTTGGCAAACGCCATGCCGCATTCATAGCCTTCCCGCACCTCGGCCACGTCTTCTTTAAAGCGGCGCAGCGTTTTGAGCGTGCCTTCATGGATGACCACATTGTCGCGGATCAGGCGCACACCTGCGCCACGCTTGACCGTGCCTTCGCGTACCATGCAACCGGCGACCTTGCCATATTTGGACATGGAAAAGATCTGCAAAATCTCGGCATTGCCCAGGAACTGTTCCTTGATGACCGGGGACATCATGCCGGTGACCACCTGCTTCATCGCATCGATCAAGTCGTAAATAATCGAGAAATACTGAATATCCACGTTTTCTTCTTCCGCCTGGGCACGGGCTTTGGCATCGGCCCGCACATTAAAGCCGAGCATCAGCGACTGGGTGGCGTGCGCCAGGGTCACATCGGCTTCGGTGATGCCCCCCACGCCGGTATGGACCGCCTTCACGCGCACTTCGTCGTTGGCAAGCTTTTCCACGCTGCCGATAATCGCTTCTATGGAGCCTTGCACATCGGCTTTGATCACCAGCGAAAGCTCTTTTTGACCCCCTTCGACGGTCTTAAACAAATCCTCAATGGAACGTTTTTCCCCGCCGGCCAGATGCGGCGCGTTATGCAAAGAGCGTTCGCGCTTCACGCGGTAGGCCACCACATCACGGGCCTGTTTTTCATTTTCGGCAATGGCAAAGGCCTCCCCGGCGTTGGGCGCTTCGTTTAACCCGAGCACTTCTATTGGCACGGAAGGTCCGGCTTCTTTCAGCGCTTTGCCATGCTCGTTATGCATGGCCCGCACGCGCCCAAAGGCGGTGCCCGCCACCACAATATCGCCATGGCGCAAGGTCCCGCGTTGTACCAGCAGGGTGGCCACCACGCCACGGCCACGGTCGATGCGTGACTCGATTACCGTGCCCACGGCCGGCTGCACCGGGCTCGCCTTGAGCTCAAGCAGTTCGGCCTGAAGCAGGATGCTTTCTACCAGGCCTTCTAAGTTCTGTTTTTTCACTGCCGAGACTTCGACCACCATCACGTCGCCGCCCATATCTTCGGGCACCAATTCGTGGGAAAGCAGTTCGTTCTTGACCCGACTAGGGTCCGCCTCGGGCTTATCCATCTTGTTGATGGCCACAATAATGGGCACCTCGGCCGCTTTGGCGTGGCTGATCGCC
>JANQHP010000139.1 GCA_028282625.1 Rickettsiales bacterium
TGGCTCCTGGAATGCGGATTGCCGAACTTCTCGACAAACCAGGGCTGCATGGCCCCAAACACATGCGGGTCCAGCGGTGTAGTGGCCTGGTAGTCCATATAAATGGGCATTTTACGGTTGTCGTTGGTTGCCTTGTTCATGATATTTTCCTATTTAGTTTTAAACTTTAAAATATTGTTATAATTAACTTTATGCTGCTTTCTTTTTGGTAGCACTGCGCTGATGCAGCTCGCACCATGCCTGCACAAATGCCTCGATTTCTTCTTTGGTAGTCCCTTCATGCAAACTCACCCGAATCGCATGCTGGGTGACCGCCTCATCGTAGCCCATCGCAAGAAGCACGTGCGAGGGACGTACGGTGCCCGAAGAACAGGCCGAGCCTGAAGAAACCGCAAAACCCGCCAAATCAAACGCAATAAGTTGCGCTTCGGCTGCCATGCCGGGCATGGTGAGGCAGCTGGTGTTGGGTAAGCGTGCTGCTTCTTTTCCGGCGATCACCATATCGGGTGCCACCTCCAGCAGGGCGGCTTCCAAACTATCTCGAAGCGGCTGCACCTGCGCGGCGTAAGCCTGCGGGTTGGCCTCTTTTAACGCGGCTTCCATCGCCACCATCGCAGGTAGATTCTCCGTGCCCGGACGCAGGCCCGATTGTTGCCCGCCACCATGCATCATCGGACGGAGCGAAAGTCCTTTTTTATAAAGCAGGGCGCCGGCACCTGGAATACCTCCAAATTTATGCGCCGAAATACTCAGCATATCCACGCCCAGATCCCCAAAATCGAGCGGTATTTTCCCCACCGCCTGCACCGCGTCGCAATGCATGAACCCGCGATGGGCAAACACCAGGGCGGCAATCTCCTTGATCGGCTGGATGACGCCGGTTTCGTTGTTGGCAAGCATCACCGAAACGAGCGCCGGCGACGCTGCTTCGGTAAGAAGCTGCTCCAGCGCTTCCAGATCGACCACGCCTTGCGAGTTTACCGGAATCTGGGTCGCCCCTTGCTGCAAGGCGGGCTGCAGCACCGAAGGATGCTCTATCGCAGACACCAGCAGGCTTTGGACTTGTGGCAACGCTTGCAGCGCCAAATGATTCGCTTCCGTGGCGCCGGAGGTCAACACGATCTCGGCTCCCGATGCCCCAAGCGCCTGCTTGATGGCTTGCGACGCCTGCTGCAGCACCTGCTTGGCTTGCTGCCCAAAACGGTGCACCGAAGAAGCATTCGCCGCTACGCGCATCTGCGCCGTGGCTGCCTCTATGGCCGCAGGGTGGGCCGGCAACGTGGCATTGGCGTCCAGATAGATGGGGGGGTGTAAGGTCATGACAGGCGCTGCTCCTGCGTCAAAGGAGGCCTTTCGGCCAATATCTTTTGCACCGCGTCTTTCTGCTCCGCCCGCCGGCAAATATCGGCCAAGCTGATGCTACGCAAATAAGACTCAATGCTCTGGCCAAGACCCTCCCACACATCATGGGTCAGACACCGCGCCTTGGTCGACATGCACCCCTCATGGCTTGCGTTATTGCAGCGCGTCATCTTCATCGGTTCATCCACGGCCACTACCACATCCGCGACCGTGATCGTATGGGCTTCCTGTGCCAAACGGTAGCCGCCGCCTGGGCCTCGCATAGAGGCGACCAGACCGGCTCGCCTGAGCCGCGCAAAAAGCTGTTCCAAATAGGCCGGCGTGACCTCTTGCCGTGTGGCCACCGATTGCAGCGTGACCGGCGCCTGATCGTTGTGCATCGCCAGGTCCACCATGGCCATCAAGGCATAGCGCCCTTTGGTTGTCATCATCATGGCTTACATCTCCGCTTTATGTCCAGGGTAGCTGGAGGCATGCTTGCGTGTTTCCTCCGAGGGTGTATTGACCCAATTCTCCGCCGAGGCTTCGATGGCCTCATCTTGTGCTTCCAGCTGTTTTAGACGTGCTTCCAGCCGCTCCAGCTCCGCCTGCATGCGGTCGAGCACCCGCTGCCGCGGGTCATCAAACCCTTCTGCGGGTGTGCCGTAGGCATCAAAGCATGCCTCGGAGGAAGCATCCTCCTGCGCCAACGCATCTAAGGCCATTTCCGGCTTTTCCACCCGTCGCGCCGGCACCCCTACCATGGTCGCACCCGGCTCTACATCACGCACCACTACCGCGTTGGAACCAATTCTGGCCCCTTTTCCGATCTCCACCGGCCCCAAAATCTGGGCACCCGAGCCGATAATCACGCCATCGCCCACCTGAGGGTGACGCAACCCGTCGGTCACTGCCACCCCTCCGAGTGTGACACCATGATAGATCGTGACATCGTTACCGATCGTCGCCGTTTCACCAATCACCACACCCATTCCATGGTCAATAAACAAACGCTTGCCAATCACCGCACCGGGGTGAATTTCGATACCGGTGACCCATCGCACCACATGCGCAATGAAGCGTGCCAGCAGACGCCAGTTCTTTCGATACAGCCAATGCGTGAAGCGGTGGAGCTTAACCGCATGAAAACCCGGATAGCAAAGCACGACCTCCAGACGGCTGCCAGGCGCACGATCCCGGCGGAAGAACGAGTCAATTTCTTCCTTCAAATCATGCCACTTGCTGGCATACCATGTTTTCATCCGTTCCCACAAAACCGCAGACATAATCAAAGGTTCCTGTTTGACATCGTGCATGCTTAAACGTATAAAGCACCGCTTGCTTTACTATAGAATCTGTCATGCATGTTATATACATACAGTAACCAACTATTTTAGTCAAGAATAACCGCAAGGGTATGATGCAAGCCAACAAGCTGCCACATCACACCGATGCGTTCCAACCTAAGGATGGGAGACATTATGCCAGAAGTGATTATCAACGTGCCTCAATACGACCCTCAGGCCCGTTGATAAAGCCATTTCTTGTGGTTCCCATTTTGTTCTGATATGTTTGTCTAGGGCAGTACGCAAACAAGCACTTTTTCTGTATCATACCCTGTGATGTGTAATCAACATT
>JANQHP010000143.1 GCA_028282625.1 Rickettsiales bacterium
AAATTGCGCTGGCCGAACGCATGACCTACCACGGTGTGGCGTCCTCTTCCCTGGAATTGCTCCAATGCTATCCCTGGCCTGGCAATGTCCGTCAGCTGGAGAACACCGTCTATCGTGCGTTGGTGCTGGCCGGTGACCGTCATCTGACCACCAAAGATTTCCCTCACATCGCCAAGCTTGCCAACACGGGCAACGACAACAGCCCCGCTTCGTCCGCGCAGGAAAGTACCCTGCTCTCCATCTTAAATCCGGGCGGGCACATCAAGCAGCTAAGCGATATGGAAGAAGAAATGATCCGCTACGCCTTGAACCATTACCAATGGCGTATTTCCGAAGTCGCACGCAGGCTAAATATCGGGCGTTCCACACTCTATCGCAAAATTGCGGAATACAACATCAAGGCCCCAAGCGATGTGGACCCTTCCTTCCTGCAGGAACAAGCCTCTTAAAAAAGGCGCGTCACTCCAAAACGCCCCTCCCAGTCTCATTCTTCCGCGTTGAGCGCGCTTTCTTTGTATTTGGTATAGAGTTGCAGGATGGTGGCCGTCGTTTCCTCAATCGATTTGCGGGTCACATCGATCACCGGCCAGCCTTGCTTGGTGAAAAGGCGCCTGGCCTCGGTCACCTCCTCCTTGATCGCATCCATCTCCACATAGCTGGTTTCGCGTGTTTCTTTCAGGGAGAGGAGCCTGCTTTTGCGGATTTGTAAAAGACGGTCTGGGGCAATCACCAGCCCCACAATAAAGGGATTTTTGAGCGTAAAAAGATTTTCAGGCAGCGGGCAGCCTTTGACGTAAGGCACATTGGCCGCGTTGATCCCACGATAGGAAAGATAGACGCAAGTCGGCGTTTTGGAGGTACGTGAGACACCGACCAACACAATATCGGCCTCCTCCAGATCCTCGGTAGCCTGGCCATCATCGTGCGCCAGGGTGAAGTTGACTGCTTCCACGCGCGCAAAATATTCCTCGTCCAGCTCATACTGACGGCCCACCTGCGCCTTGATGTTTTGGCCCAAAAAGCGCGAAAGTTCGCGGATCGTATCGGCCAAGACCGGCACGCAGGGCATCCGCATCTTGCGGCACCCTTCACGCAGAATCTGCTGCAAATCCGGGTCGATAATGGTATACAGCACCATGCCGGGCTGAGACTGGATGCCCTCCATCACGCGTTCCATCTGACCTTTGGTGCGCACGAGCGACCACATATGTTCCTGGATTTTGACATTGTCAAACTGCGACATGGCCGAGCGCATAATGCTGCTGACCGTTTCCCCGGTCGAGTCCGAAACCAGGTGGATATGCTGAAGATTTTCTTGCATTACATCATGCTAACAATGTTATCCTTCTTGTTATCCAAGCCTCTTGTGTATAGCAGGGGATAACGCCGAAGAAAACAGCGCGATCGCCAAACCACAGATTTTTATCCACATCTATATGGGTAATTATCCCCATGTGGAAAATCGAAATACTACCTTTGTGAATCATAGGGAAAAATAGGGATTTTCACTCTATTCACAAAAAATAAAATAGTTTTTCTAACAATAGTTTAGAAAGATTATCCACCGTTTTATCCACATCCTGTTTTTCTGTGGATAACATATGCATAAAAGCGGGATAAGAAAACTATCCATGTTTTTGGCATGTCCTACTACCTACTACTACTTTTTTTAATATCAATAGAAAGAAATTGAAGGGGAAAACTAGAGGGTGTTACTTAGCAGACCATATCCCATAGCTTGACCCATCATCATGGCACGCTATGATACGCTTCTTTTCCCTATTAAGAAGAATCTGTTTCATGGGCCAACATATCACCTTATATGACAGCACATTGCGTGATGGGGCTCAAACCCAGGGGGTAGATTTTTCTGTGCTCGATAAGCAGGAAATTGCACAATTGCTGGACGCACTGCATGTCGATTATATTGAGGGCGGGTTCCCCGGCGCCAACCCGACCGATGACCGGTTCTTTGATACGCCTCTTCCGTTAAACCATGCCAAGCTGGTTGGATTTGGCATGACACGCCGGGCCGGACGCTCGGCTTCCAACGATCCGGGGTTAAACGCCTTGCTAAAATGCGGTGCCAAATCGGTGTGTATTGTAGGAAAATCTTCTGCTTTTCATGTGTGTGAGGCGTTGGGCATCACCAAGGAAGAGAATCTTGCGATGATCCGCGAGAGTGTCACCCATCTGGCGGAGCAGGGTTTGGAAGTGCTGTTTGATGCCGAACATTTTTTTGATGGGTACCAAGAAGATGCCGCCTACGCTGAGGAGACGGTGCGTACGGCGTACGCAGCAGGGGCACGCTGGGTGGTGCTTTGTGATACCAATGGCGGCACGCTTCCAGGGCAGATTGCGCGTCACGTGGAGGCGCTCACAGCACATATTCCCGGGTCGCATCTGGGGATTCACTGCCACAATGATACAGAAAATGCGGTGGCCAATTCGCTTGCGGCCGTGGAAGCGGGGGTACGCCAGGTGCAGGGTACGATCAATGGCTATGGGGAGCGCTGCGGCAACGCAAATCTGGTGTCGGTCATCCCCACGCTTATGCTGAAGATGGGGTATACCACCAGCCTGAGCGACAAGGAGCTGGAGCAGTTGACCAGGCTCTCCCATGCGCTGGATGATCGGTTAAACCGTCCGCGCTACCGCCACGCGGCCTATGTGGGCACGTCGGCCTTTGCGCATAAGGGAGGGCTGCATGTTTCTGCGGTGCTCAAACATCCTTCGGCCTACGAGCATATTGCGCCGGAAACAGTCGGCAATCGGCGGGAAATTCTGGTCTCAGATCAGGCCGGGCAGGCCACCATCTTGCATCGGCTAAAAACCATGGGGCTGATGCCAGATGGCGAGGATCAAGCGATCAAGCAAAAGATTGCCGCCTTGATTGATACGATCAAAGAACATGAAAAATTGGGCTATGCCTACGATGGTGCGGATGCAAGTTTTGAGCTGCTGGCCAGAAAAGAGCTAGGCATGAAGCAGGAATTTTTCACGCTAAAGAGCTTTCGTGTGATCGATGAACGAAGGTGGAACGCCAAGGGCAAGCTGGTGACCATTTCCGAAGCCAAAGCCAAGGTGGAGATTGCGGGCAAGGAGCATCTGGTGGTGGCAGAAGGCAATGGCCCGGTCGATGCCCTGCTAAAGGCCCTGCTGCAGGCCTTGCTTCCGGTCTATCCGGCACTTGAAGATATTGCACTGACCGATTACAAGGTGCGGATCATGAAACCCGAAGAAGGCTCAGGCGCCACGCCCAGAGTATCGATCGAAATGCGGGGCAACAAAGATAGCAGGTGGCACACGGTTGGCGTTTCAACCAATATCATTGATGCATCTTACTTAGCACTTCGGGATGGCTTGGTGTATGCGCTGATTCACGCCCAAGCCGGCAGATGTTGACAGATTTTCCCGCGCCCATCTTTGTATTGGTGCGTCCGCAAATGGGGGAAAATATCGGGGCGGCGGCCCGCGTGATGGCAAATTTCGGGCTAGAACAGCTGCGCATGGTGGCACCTCGGGATGGGTGGCCGAACCCGCAAGCCGAAGCGATGGCGGCCCATGCCGGGGGCGTGCTGCAACACGCCCAATGTGTGGCTACGCTTCAAGAGGCTGTGGCCGATTGCACCCACGCGGTGGCAATTACCGCCAGAAAAAGGCGCATGACACTGCCGCATGGGGTGTTGCCGGGCGATGAAGCGATGCTGCTTGGCAAGGGGAGCAGCCCTTCCGCGCTGGTTTTTGGGCCGGAAAATCACGGACTTTCAACAGAAGAGGTGCTCTGCTGTAACGCAGTGCTGAGCATTGAGACCAACCCGGACTATGCTTCTATGAATCTCGCGCAGGCGGTGGCGGTGTGTGCCTATGCGTGGCATGCTTTGAGAGGGGGCAATCCAAAAGAAGACATGCCAAACATACCACCCGCGCCCAAGCAGAGCCTGGAGCATTTCTATCAAACGCTTGAGGGCGCATTACAGGAAAAGGGTTTTTTCCGTATGGAAGAAAAGAAGCCGCACCTGCAAGCGCAGCTGCGTGCGCTGTTGCAGCGATCCGCGTTAACGAAGGAAGAGATCCAGCTGCTACACGGCGTGGTCAAAATCTTGAGAGAGTAGCGATTTTAGGAGATGCTGCTCCCGTATCTCCTCTCCCCTGTGGGGGAGAGGGTTAGGGCCTGCCCTTAAGTAGCTTTAGCGTAGGTGGGTGGGGGTGTTCTTTACATAA
>JANQHP010000201.1 GCA_028282625.1 Rickettsiales bacterium
CCTTTCCATTGGCATGCTGGTGGATAGCGCCATCGTGGTGGTGGAATATGCCAACCGCAAAATGCTCGATGGCATGCCACACCAAAAAGCCTATGCCGAGGCGGCCACCCGCATGCGCTGGCCGTTGATTGCTTCCACCATCACCACGTTGCTGGCCTTTGCGCCGCTGCTCTTTTGGCCCGGCATCGTGGGGCAGTTCATGCAATACATGCCGATGACCTTGATTGCCACCCTCACCGGGTCACTGCTCATGGCACTCATCTTCCTGCCCACGCTTGGCACGCTGATCGGTCGCCCTGACCACGCCACACCGGCCACCCGTGCCATGATTCGTGCCACCGAAAGCGGCGACCTCCAGACCCTATCCGGTCTGACCGGGCGGTATGTCACCTGGCTGGATACTGCCCTTTCCCGCCCACGCACCGTGTTGCTGGTGCTTGGCGGGGCCATGCTGTGTATCCTGGCGCTTTACAGTTTTTTTGGCAAAGGCGTCGAATTTTTTCCGGACATTGAACCGGAAAACACGCAAGTGTTGATCCGCGCACGCGGCAATCTTTCCGTAATGGAAAAAGATGCCGTCGCACGCAAGGTCGAGCAGCGTATTTTCTCGCTCCTGCAGCAGGAGGCCTATGTCTTTTACACGCGCGCAGGTCAGATCGCCGGCGATGGGCGCGATGTACCTGAAGATACCATTGCACTGATCCAGGTTGAGCTGGAAGACTGGCAAGTGCGCCGCCCTGCCCGCGCGATTACCGACGATATCCGCGCACGCCTTGCCGATATTCCAGGCATTATCGTGGAAACACAGGACCAGCAATCCGGTCCACCATCGGGCAAACCTATCAATATCGAGATGGTCGGCCTTGACCGGGAAAAGCTCCACGCGGCCGCCTCCGCCATTGTGCTCGCGATGGAACGGGATGGGCGATTTCTGGATATAGAAGATAGCCGCCCCGTGCCGGCCATTGAATGGGAGTTGGAGGCAGACCGCGCCCTGGCCGCACGTTTTGGCCTGGATATGCGGACCATTGGTAACTTTATCAAAATGGTGACCAATGGCCTGGTGGCTACCACCTATCGTCCCGATGATCAGGACGAAGAAGTCGATATTCTGCTGCGTTTTCCACCGGAACACCGTACCATTTCCCAGCTGGACCGCTTGCGCGCCCTCACCAGCGAAGGTGCCATTCCCATCAGCAATGCCGTGACGCGCACGGCCGAGCCCAAAACGGATAAGATTGAGCGGGTGGACGGGCTACGCGTCATCACCATCAAGGCCGATGTGGCGCAAGGCATCCTGGCCGATAGCTTGGTCCAGGAAATGCGTACATGGGTGGAAGAGGCCTATACCAACGGGATATTGCCCAAAGAGGTGCAAACCCGTTTTCGTGGCGAAGACGAAGACCAAAAAGAAAGCGGCGCCTTCTTAAGCCAGGCCTTTATCCTGGCCCTTTTCATGATGGCACTCGTGCTCGTCACCCAGTTTAACCGCTTTTACCATGCCTTCATCATCTTAAGCGCCGTCTTCTTTTCCACCATCGGTGTCTTGCTTGGCTTAATGGTTGCCGGCCAGCCTTTTGGCATTGTCATGTGCGGGGTGGGCGTCATCGCGCTGGCAGGCATTGTGGTAAACAACAACATCATCTTTATCGATACCTACCAGCAGCTGCGCAACCAAGGCATGCACGCCAAGGAAGCCTTGCTGCGCACCGGCGCCCAGCGTATGCGCCCGATCCTTTTAACCGCCGGCACCACCGTGCTGGGGCTGCTTCCTATGGTGCTCGCGATGACACTGGACTTTATCGGTCGCGATATTAGCTTTGGGGCACCTTCCACCCAATGGTGGCGGCAGCTTTCCACCTCGATTGCAGGCGGCCTAAGCTTTGCCACCATTCTTACCCTGTTTTTTACCCCCTGCCTGTTGATCTTGGGCGCACGCAAAGAAACCCCAGCTTAAAAACATCTAGGTTCCTCCGGCGCGGGATCCAGTGCTTTTTATATTCCCTCTCCCCCGTGGGGGAGAGGGTTAGGGAGAGGGGGCGCACTATAAATATCGCTCATGCGGCGCTTAGCCTGCGCTCCCCTTGGTCGCTACTCGCGCACGATGTGCGCTCCGAGGAAGTGCCCACGCACCTCTCTACCCCGTCATCCCGCGATTCGATCGCGGGATCCAGCGCCACAAAGCAATGTCATTCCCGCGAAGGCAGGAATGACAAGACCTGGATACCGTGGTTAAACCACGGTATGACGGAGCATGAAGCCTTGAACACGGAACACTTGAAACCCCACTAAACGCTCAACTCTAACCACTAACATCTCCTTAATAAACCTTGACAGAGAGAGCAATCCGGTAGCATGTACCTGTTGTATTGCGCCTTCTTTTAAGCAGAACGCGTGTTGTGTGGCACTAAAAGACCCGCCACAGACATCGTGAAATGGTAACAAGCTCTCATCCGGGAGTGATCTACTGCTGCTTGTAAAGACTTAAGCGTTAACGCAACGATCATACAAGCTGCCGCCCTCTTTATGAGGTGCGGTGGTAACAAGGAGAACATTGTGAAAAAAGTGATGCTCCTGCTCGCGCTCATGGCCCTCGCGCCAATGGCAGCGTGGACGGGGGAGACGGAAGACCAAACAGTAGCGCTCTACGCGCTACTCCGTGATGGGACTCTCCGAGGACCCAATCATACCCAAATTTCGCTTGATGCGGAAACTCCCGAGTTTATCATCAAGGGATTCAAAACTGGGCTAGACAACACAAACCTGTCAGCACTGGTCGAATCCCACATCGAGCCAAGCCAGGCGTTGACAGAAGAAGGGCGGCTTGTCTTCCGATTCTTCCTTCCGGAAGGAGAAGACAATACCGTGTACTTTGAAGCAGTGTACACCAACGAGGAGGAGAGAGACAACCCTCTCCTCGAACAATCCGTTGTCAGAGCAACCTTTTTCGAGGGGTGGCAAATGCTTGTTGCCCCCGAAATGTTTAAATACTTCTCAGACCTACGGGAAGCGCAGAATAAAACACTGCCGAACCGTGGTTGGGGTTCTCATTCGGTCGAGCAAAAGCTCTTAAGGGCTACACAAGCCCTTATGAAAGTGTGGGTCGAAGCGGAAACGCTCCGCTTTGGATACCGCTCCGATGAGGAACGAGAGGGGCTGGAAGAGCAGCTGGAGGCTATGTCGTACGCGGATCAACAGCGCCTGTCCGTGTACACGGGTGGCGCGTGGCGGTCCATCCACGTGATGGCAGGGTGTTGGAAAAAAGACTGCGAGAGGTTTCCTGTAAAACCCTTCGCGCTCTTTACGATTCCATCAGGCGCCAGCATGGATTCACAAACCGAACCCGCCGAGGGCGGGCATCTCATCACCGTCACCATCTCACGATAACCAAGCTCCACCTGGGGCGACCAACAGAGGGCCCCTTCACGGGGGCCTTCTTCCATTTCTGGCCTCCATTTCTACACACCATGTCCAATGCATCCACCCCCCCAAATCAACCCAAAAAAATCGAGCATTGCCCCTTAGCGCGATGGAGGCTAACATAGCGCTCTTAATTTCATCCGCCTGGGAATTCTTTCGCGCCACACGATGTCCGATATGCTCACCATTGCCGTGCCCAAGGGCCGCATCGCCAAGGAGCTGCTGCCGCTGCTTGCCGCCTGCGGTGTGGAGCCCGAGCCTGCCTTTTTTGACTCTGCCAGTCGGCAGCTAATTTTTGCCACCAACAACCCGCAGGTGCAGCTCACCTGCGTGCGTAGCTTCGATGTGCCAACCTTCGTGGCCCTGGGCGGCGCGCAGCTTGGCGTGGCCGGGCACGATGTGTTGCTGGAGCACGACTACCCCGAACTCTTTACCCCACTCAATCTTGGTATTGGCCGCTGCCGCATGTGTCTTGCCGCACCAAACGAGGTGGCCGAAGCCGGGCTTGCCTCCGCCCTTGCGGCCAGCCACATCCGGGTGGCCACCAAATATACCGCCATCACCCAGCGCTATTTTGCCAAACACGGCGTGCAAGCCGAATGCATCAAGCTGCACGGCGCGATGGAGATTGCACCGCTGCTCGGCATGGCGCCCTATATCGTGGACCTGGTCAGCAGCGGGGCCACGCTCAAGGCCAACGGCATGGCGGTGGTCGATACCCTGATCCCCGACATCAGCGCGAAGCTCTTGGTGCATCGCGCCACCTTTGCCGCGAAAAAAGCCACGCTTTCCCCCTGGATTGAAGCGCTGGAGGCCAACATGCAGCAGCAGGCCACGCAGGAGTAGCCAGGTGGCAAGGCGTTTGCATACCCAGCAGCCGGATTGCCTGCAAAAACTGGAGGTGCATCTGGCCACCAAGCAGGAGCAAAGCCCAGAAGTGCAGCAAGCGGTCGCCGAGATTCTGGCTAAGGTGAAGGCACGCGGCGACGCAGCCGTGCTGGATTATACCGCGCGCTTTGACCAGGTAACGTGGGATGCGCAGACCATGCAGGTCAGCGCGGAGGAAATGGCCACCGCCGAGGCAGCCTGCCGCCCCGAGGTGCTCGAAGCCATGGAGCTTGCCGCCACGCGCATTGAAGCCTATCACGCCAAGCAAAAACCGAGCGATACACGCTATGAAGATGCAACCGGCCTGCAGCTTGGCTGGCGATGGCAGCCGGTGGAGGCCGCCGGGCTTTAT
>JANQHP010000073.1 GCA_028282625.1 Rickettsiales bacterium
AGGCGCAGCAAGCACATTTCACCGCCGCCTTAAAGGGGCATATTGCACTCGCCTCGGCCCATTTCCCCGAAGGCACCACCGGCGCAGCGCTCGATACATTGGCGCGCACAGCCTTATGGCAGCAAGGCCTCGATTATGCACACGGCACAGGCCATGGCGTCGGCTTCTTCTTAAACGTACATGAAGGGCCGCAGTCCATTAGCAAACACAACCACCACACGCCGCTTAAACCCGGCATGGTGCTCTCCAACGAACCAGGCTATTACCTTCAAGGAGCTTACGGTATTCGTATCGAGAACCTGGTCCATGTGGTCAAAAGCACCGAGCATGAAGGGTTTCTCCAGTTTAAAAACCTGACCCTGGCGCCCATTGACACCGCGCTCATCATCCAAGCGCACCTCACACAAGCCGAGCGTAACTGGCTCAATAACTACCACGCCTTCGTATACCAAACACTCGCTCCGCATCTTAAAGCCCACCCAAGCGTGAAAGCTTGGCTTCACAGTGTTACGCAAACAGTCCAAAAAACCACTTGATAAACGCCAGCGCCCAATCCAGAAACTGGGTGAGAAACAACCCTACAAACAACACCGCCACCGCGAAAAAAAGAATAGGCCCTGAATGTTTAAGACCTTCCTTGATCATCACAAAACACTGCTCCAGCGCAGCAATGGCGATTTGGGGCACCCGTTTTAGCGTTAAGAAGCAGGCCATCACAACCCCTTCGGCCCTACCATAAAATGGTGTAGAGCGGATGACACCAAGGAAGCCTGCAAGATACTTGAACATAACACTAACCCTGCCTAGGCCTACAGCAATCCTACTTGAGGCCCACAATTAATTCTACTTAGGATTGTAAAGAGCCCATCCTCTGAAATCAAAGAAAAAAGCCAAACCGCGCAATACAAAAGAATCGCATTGACAGCGCCACAAAAAATAGGTAAAAGCTTGCCTCCTATTTGGATTAGTAAGAAATGCTGCACCATCTTTTGTGCTTTTAAAAAAGCATCCCACGATGTTGCCACCTTGTAAGGATACAACCATGTACGCAATTATTCAGACCGGCGGAAAACAGTACAAAGTCGCCCCCAATACCCGGATTAAGGTCGAAAAACTCGCGGGGAAAGAGGGCGAAGTCGTGGTGCTGGGCGATGTATTGGCGGTAGCAGATGAGAAGGGTAAGCTGACCCTTGGCTCACCTTTGGTGAAAGATGTCAAAGTATCCGCAGAAATTGTGGCGCAAGACCGTGATGACAAGATCATCGTCTTTAAAAAGAAGCGTCGGCACAATTACCGCCGCAAAAAAGGCCATCGCCAACATGTGACATGGCTCAACATCCAAGCCATCGGTAAAGACTTAAAACCCAAAGCAGCCCCTGAGCCCAAAAAAGCCGAAGAAAAACCAAAAGCAGCGCCTAAAAAAGCCGCTGCAACAAAAGAGGCCCCCAAAGCCGAAAAACCTGCAGCGAAAGCCAAGCCGGCTGCCAAAAAGGCGACTGCCGCCAAGGCCGCGCCAAAAGCAAAAACCGTAGCCAAAAAAGCCCCGGCTTCAAAAGCCCCAGCCAAGAGCGCTACAAAGAAAGCCACAACGAAAAAAGCAGAAAAATAAGCTTTTTCTGATAAGCACAAGGAGCAAAACAGATGGCCCATAAGAAATCCGGTGGTTCCTCCCGTAATGGTCGCGACTCGGCAGGTCGCAGGCTAGGTGTCAAAAAATTTGGTGGCCAAAAAGTGGTCGCTGGCAACATCCTGATTCGTCAGCGTGGCACCAAATACTGGCCCGGCAACAATGTAGGCATGGGCAAAGACCACACGCTTTTTGCGCTGATGCCAGGCTCGGTTCTGTTCAAGCGTGGTGCGAAAAATCGCCTTTATGTACATATTGAAGAAGCCGCCAACGCCGCATAAACACAGAGCGGTAACACTCAAAACACAAAGGGATGCTTCAAACAGCGTCCCTTTTTTATTTCTGCCAATCAAGATCCCCACACATGCAATTTATCGACGAAGCCAAAATCTTTATCCAAAGCGGCGATGGCGGCGCAGGCTGCATGAGCTTTCGCCGTGAAGCCCATGTGGCGCGCGGCGGACCCGATGGCGGCGATGGTGGTAAGGGCGGTAGCATCCTCTTTGAGGTAAAAGAAGGCCTCAATACTTTGATCGACTTTCGCTACCAACAGCATTTTAAAGCACGCAAAGGCGACCACGGCAAAGGCAAGAACCGTGCCGGCGCGGCCGCCGAAGATATCCGCATTCCCATCCCGGTCGGCACGCAAATCTGGGACAGCGAGCAGGAAAACCTGCTGATTGATGCCTTGGAGCCCGGGCAAAAATTTCTGATGCTAAAAGGAGGCGATGGCGGCCAGGGCAATGCGAGCTTTAAAAGCGCTACCAACCAGGCCCCACGCAAAGCCACACCAGGCTGGCCCGGGCAGGAGCAATGGGTTTGGCTCAAGCTGAAATTGCTGTGCGATGTCGGCTTGGCCGGCCTGCCCAACGCAGGCAAGTCCACTTTTTTAAGCCGCGTCACCCGCGCCAAGCCCAAAATCGCTGACTACCCTTTTACCACGTTAAAACCACAGCTTGGTGTGGCCGCAATCCACGATCAAGAGCTGGTACTGGCCGATATTCCAGGCCTCATTGAAGGCGCGCATGAGGGGCACGGCCTCGGGCACCGCTTCTTAAAACATATTGAGCGTTGCCGCGTGTTGCTGCACATCATCGATGGCACCGCCGAGGATCCTGTGGCCAACTACCGCACCATTTGCCACGAGCTTGCCGCCTATCACGCATCCCTCATGCAAAAACCCCAAATTGTGGCCCTCAACAAATGCGACGCGCTTTCAGCCAACGAGCAGGAAGAAAAAATCGCACGCCTGCAGCAGGTATGCGATACAACCATCCACCCCGTATCCGCCGTTTCCGGCCAAAACATCGAGGCAGTCCTCCAGGCGTGCGCAGCCTCTGTCAACAGGATGTAGGCCACCGCTTACAACCCACATCCAAACTCTAACATAAAGTTAATAAATCTTGACTTTAGACGAATCATCCGCTACCCTCTATGGTTAAGACTTATTCTGCGACTAGAGCGCGTGCGCTCCAGCCATGTGTGATGTGCCTGCTTCCCCCAGGGAAGAGGCCCGCTCACGCAGCAGAAAATCAGACTCTCGCTTCCGCATCCATCCGCGAAAGCGGAAGCGACATGAGGTGAAAGATGAAAATGAAGACGATGATGATCGTCCTGGCGCTGCTGGCGCTGATCTATACCTTTGAGCACGTAAGGAACCTAAACAACAACATTTCGGAAAATACACAGCGTATTGATAGGCTTGAACGCCGTATCAACGCGCTGAACAAGGGTCAAGAAATGTACCGCTCCCCGACACAAGAAAGGGACTTTAACCACAACCAAGCAGCCCAGGACCTCTCCACACTGCTGGCAAGAATCCTTGGAACGCAAGGCCTCGATGCAAAGGTAGGCCTGGTCTATCTTCCACAAGGTGCATTGCTTCTGCTTCACATCTCAAGTGGGCTGGAGCGCACCTTGGTGCAGCATTGGGTTGAGGAGGGCACCTTGCCCGCAACCCCTGATGGTTTTACAATCCCCAATTGGCAAAGAGATAAAGCCTATCTCCTTATTGCCAGAAGCGTGGATGGTCGTGCCACCGCCGCGTGGAAAAAAGATTCCGTCAACTGGGAAGGTGAGCTATCTTCTCTAGAGAAACGGATGATAATTGAATTCAGAACGACCTTCCGTTATGGAAAGGAAATTAACGGTGGCAGCCTCACCCAAGGTCGCCGTCATGAATACAGCTTCGATTGGTATACTGACAGCACCGAGTTCCAGGGGGAACTCGACGAGCTGACCATCTACCCAAAAAGTGAACTCCACAGTTCGCTCACCAGTCTACTCACTGGCCGGTTGCAGCCCACTTTCACCGAACCACCTCCGCCTTACTAGGCGGTTTCAAAACCTCGCACGTCCAAGTGTCTGGCCCCGGCCAGTCCCTTGGGCAGCGGGGTTTTGCTTTTTGGTAGGCATGGATGGGATCGCTAGCAACGTGGACCCACCACCGCATCATTCAACACGCATCATAGAATCGAGCGAAAACAACAGGTTTTAAGAACCGCAGCGCAGTATAGTTTGGCCTATATGAGCAGCGGAAGCGCAGAAACCTGTTGTTTGCAGCCGATTATATGGTGCGTGGGCTAATCTGCCTTGCCAAGCCCTTCCAGAAAATCCTTCACCTTCGAGAAAAACCCTTCGGATTCCGGGCTGCAGCCATCGTTCGAGCCTTCTTCAAATTCCTTGATCAGCTCCTTCTGCTTCTTTGAAAGCCCGACCGGCGTTTCCACCACCATATGCGCATACATATCGCCGTAACGCCCATTGGCCCGCATATAAGGCATCCCCTTGGATTTCAAACGAAAGCGGCTGCCGGTCTGCGTGCCTGCAGGTACCGTAATCCGTGCCCTGGAGCCTTCCAGCGTGGGCACTTCCACCTGGCCACCCAAAATCGCCTCCGTCATCTTCAGCGGCACCTCGCAATGCACATCCGCGCCCTCCCGCGTGAAGAGCGCGTGCGGCTTAATCGAGATAAACACATACAAATCCCCAGCCGCAGAACCACGCATCCCGGCCTCGCCTTCCCCACTTAAGCGCATGCGCGTGCCCTCTTCCACCCCGCGTGGAATGGTCACCGAAAGCGTCTTGTTTTTCCGCACACGCCCCTGCCCACGGCATTTGGTGCACGGATCCTTGATCACCTGGCCGGTCCCGTTGCAGGTCCCACAAGTCCGCTCCAGCACAAACATCCCCTGCTGCGTACGCACTGAGCCCGTGCCGTGGCAATCGGGGCACTCCACGCTTCCGCTATTGCCCTCGCTGCCGCTCCCGCCACACGCATCGCAGGTGACATAGGTCGGGATTTTGATCGTTACGCTGTTGCCGGCGTAAGCGTCTTCCATGGAAACGTCTAAATTATAACGCAAATCTGAGCCGCGCATTTCCGCGGCCTGGCTACGTCTGCCGCCACCGCCGCCGCCAAAGCCCATATTGAACAGATCTTCGAAAATATCACCAAAGCCGCCCCCGCCGCCAAAGCCGAAGCCGCCCTGGCCTGCGCCACCGCCTCCACCGCCGGAAAAGGCTGCCTCGCCATATTGGTCATACATTTTGCGCTTTTCTTCGTCTTTTAAGACGTCATACGCCGCGCTGATATCCTTGAATTTTTTCTCGGCTTCCTCGTCGCCGGGATTTTTATCCGGATGGTAGCGCATCGCCAATTTGCGGTAGGCCTTCTTCAGCTCATCGGCCGAAGCACCCCGGTCCACCCCTAATGTTGCATATAAATCTGCCATGCCGCTCCTTGGCGCTGAATAGACAGGCTTATATGTAGTGCAGCAAACCCTGCTTCACAAGGCATGCAAAGAAAAAAGAACGCACCAAAACTTTTTGTTAAGGTTTCTTTGCTAGAATGACCTTTGAAAGTGCAAGAAAAAATGTGGAGAAACACCATGGCAAAAGACTTCCCCCCCCCCCCACCGTGATTGGCAAACGCAACCAGACGGACCTTTTAGCGCCGCCCCAAGAGAGAGACGGGATAATTGGCCACGAGAGCAGTATAATGCAGCAGTAGCACAAGCCACAGAAGAGGCTGAACGGGCTGCAAGAGCACAGCAAGGCAGAAAAAATTATGCCCAAAAAATGACGGATGTGGATGCCGCAAGAATCAACGGAACTCCTTACAACTATGACCTTCCAGGTGTTCAGCTAGGCCCCAACACATCGGGAGAAACCCGAGACCCTAATAGGATACAAACCGCGGATGGCACCCATGTCTACGAAAAGACAGAACTAGAAGGCGGCGTTGCCATGTACCCTTTTGCCGCTCCTGGCGCCCGAGCAGGTGCTTTTTTGCTGGAAACACCAGATGCAGGGATAAGGGCACTTCTTTTGCAGACATTCCAAAAGAATCCTAGACTTCATGCAGAACCAGAAGATGACATTGGGGTGGTGGTCGTGCAAAGCCCTGGCCAGTATACCATAGACAATTGTGATTTGTATAGCGCCGTGATGGGTGTAGCAACACGGGCCTTAAGAGAACATCAAGGCCACATTGCTGCAGGGTCGGCTGTGGAGGCCGCAGGCATACCGGCCGACATGGAAGTAACCCAGGGCAACCAGCCAACACGCTAGCACCTCTCTTACACGCCCCCATTCAAGGAGTCCTCGCATGGAATCTTCTTCTCGTTTTACGGCCAAAATTCTGGCCAGTCGTGGCAAGCCCACAGAGCGGGTCTATTTTCTGCGGGTCACCAGCCCGGAAGAAGACCGGTATTTTTACTTCATCAAAGTCGACCCGGCCAAAGAACCGGATTTTCTAAAAGCCATTGAAGGCAGCGGTGCTTACAAGCTCAAAGATTTCGGGGATATCCTGGCTTCCGGCCAAGGCGAACCCTCAGACGAAATCAAAGCAAAAATGCAGGAACAATACCCGATCACCTACCAGGAACAAGGCAAAGCATAATCACATTCGTAGCAAACGGGCAATCCACGAAAGCATGCCTTTGCCTGGTAAAGTAGCAAAGAAAACCCACCACGTTACCGTTTGTTAAGGTTTGTGTGGTATAAATAAAGCAATGGTATCAATTTTACTTTGACCAAAGGAAAAAACATGAGTGATTACAGCAATAGGCCATTTGGAAAGCCGCATGAAGTTGCTTGGAGAGAAGATGCAATCATAGAATCTCAAAAAGCGGATGCAAGACTGCACGAAAGATGGGCAGTACAAGACGCAGCACGAAGAGGACCGAACTCTGTCTCCAGCACTTTTCCTACGCAACCCTCACGTGACATAGAGGATAGCACCATTGATGCTATGATTGCGCAAGATCAAAGAGCAATAGCATCCAGAGAAAGATATGAAGCAGGAAAACAGGGTTTCGTTATAACGGCAGATGGCTCAAAGATACCAGAAGAAATCTCTGTAAAGGACTTTGATGGCAAACCACTTGGTGTCAAACTCGTGTGGGCTGGAGATTCAGCCGCCATGCCCGGACCGGTCTTAATTACCTTAGATGAAAAAACCCAGGATTAGGCACGAAACAAACACAAGCGCTGTTTGATCAAATAAAAATAGAGCTTTCAAGGCCCCAAGGAACATTTCCTGGTTATAGCTTTTCAGGGCAGAGTCAGGCAGTGCTCTATGTGGATAAAGGAAATTCTTATGCCTCTGTTAACGGTATGGATAGTGATTTTTTCTTTGATGTTAAGGCAATTGTAATGGAAGCAGCAGAAAGAGTGTTGCCTCCCAAGGAGTTGGCAGGCGCTAAAGGCACCGTCTCGGCACTCACTCCAGAGCTGGAAGCAGCACCTGAAAGAGTCTAATCCACATGGGCGCATGGACCAATAAAGTGGTGAATGCCAGTCAAGGCATTCTGCGGGTGGATTACCCGTTTGAGCGCGGTAATGCCTGGTATTTCGTCAAGCCCAAGCGCGGGATGAAGGAAAAATTTCTGGAATTGATGCAAAAGCCCGACCCGATTGATCTGGATGAGTATTGCGAAGTGTTGGCCAGAGGCTGGGGCGAACCGGACGCCGAAACCGTCACCCAATATTCCAGCTAACACCTTACTCTATCTCAATAAACACTGCTACCCAGCAGTGCAAGCTACCCCTCTCACTTCAAGGCAAGGCAGCGCCTGCGCTTCCAATCAAAGCGGGGGGATTAAAGCTCTTTCTGGATGCGGAAATAGACCGTGTCGTGGTTGACGTTGGCCGAGTTATAGGAGCCAATCGTGCGGGCCCAGTCCAGACGGATCGAGGTTTCGCCCACTTTGGGGATATCCACATCAATTTGCGAGCCAAGCCCCACGCTGTGCAAATGCTGATCGGTTGGGCTGTTACGCCGGCCGTAAGAGGCACCCGAATCCCAGAAAGGGCCGACCGTCATCTCAATCCGCTCATGAAATTCCGGCAGCGGATGCTGGTATTCCACCGTAAAGGCATAGCCCGCCTCGCCGGCTTCGGCCGCTGGCTCAAACCCACGCACGCTGCCATACCCACCCAGCGCAAAAAGCTGAGAGGAAAGCAGCTCACCGCTCGCAATTTGCCCGGTCGCAGAAAAGGTAAAATCACCATCCGAGAAAGGCGAGAGCATGTTCAGATACACGGTCGGCTCAAAGCGCATCGCAAAAGGGTTCGCGTTCGTATTACTGATCCCCGGATCGTTTTCCTTCACCGCGCCCAGAATATCCAGGCCACGCACCACCCTGCCGCCCAGCAGCATCACATAATCATCACCCCGGCGGATATAGGAACTGCTGATATACGCATCCCGCACATCATCATCGGATACGGCGACCGAAAGCCCAATCACATCACGGTAGGACTCATGCCGGCGGGAATCCAGCCCCGCGCGGATAATCCACTGCTCCTGACGCGTGTTGATCCACGCACGCGAGAGCGCCACATCCAGACCGTTGGTAATCCCGTGCAAGGCCTGCCCGGAAAGCCGCTCACCAAGCGTATTTTCCGTACGCGTGCCGGTAATCTCCAGCTTCGTGTTGTACCAAGGCAGCGGGAACACGCCGCCTACCGCCACGCTCCACAGCTCGGTTTCGGAGCGACGCGCATCGGCAAAAATCGTTTCCCCAAGGCCGAGGAAATTGCTCTTTTCCACATGGCCGGTCAGCACATGTTCACCGGTCAGCGGGCTGCCATAATTATCAAAGGTGAGCGACTGAATATCCTCTTCCTCTTCGGCCTGCTTCACGTCCAGCATAATGTCGGTCGCGCCGAACTCTTTCCCGCGCTTGAGCACCACAAACGCATCCAGATTCGGCAGATCGTCAATGTCATTGACCAGCGACTCCACCGCCGCCTCATCAAAAATTTCCTTCTCTTCCAGATCAATCCGGCCATCGACCATGCCCTGCACAATCGCGGGATGCAGTGCCTGGTCTGCATTATTGATCTGCACGCCACCAATATGCGCTTCCACAATCACCACTTCCAGCACCCCATCGCCCAGATTCTGCGGCGGCACCACCACACGCACCAAAATATAACCCTGGCGGTAATAATAGCTCGATACATCAAATTTCAACTGCTCCAAATCGCCCTTGGTAAAGGGACGCTCCAGGTAGCCGGCCACCACCTGATCGAGCAATTCGGTGGATATTTTCTTATTGCCTTTAAAGGTAATCGCCTTGATATGGGCCACAATTTCTTCGGCCGCTTCTTCCTCACTCAAAGCGGGTTCTTCTTGCAACGGTGCTTTTTCCGGTGTTCTGAGCTGCAGCTTCTCCGGGATCTCCACCTCCGGACGTGCCCGATCCACCACACCAGGGTCGCCGGCCTGCGCGAACGCTACAAAAGGCATGGCACCACACGCCACCGCCACGCTTAGAAAAGCTTTGATTCGTTTAAGCGAAAAGCACAACACAATAACAAGACCCTTAAGTTTTTTATGTATTTCTAGTGACGTTCATGTCCGTGGATTTATATCCAAAACACCGCACCTTACCAAGCCCCTCATAGCCAGTTTTACCCTAAGAGTCCATGCTTTTTTTTATTTGTGCTGGACAAAGGGGGTGCTTATCTATATAATGTGATGCAAATTTAGCACAAATGCGCTAAGTTTTTAGATAAAATTTTCGCTATTTTTAACAGCGCATGGTTCAAGGTGGTGTGACACTCTGGGCAAGCGCCCAAATCTACGGAGTATAGACATGAATAATCGTTATGGTACTGCCAGCCTGGAGCAAAAGAGCTGGAGAATCTTCAAGCGTAACAAGCAAGTATGGAACGGCTGCATGAGCGTGCTCACTGGCGCCGTGTTGCTTTTCGCCGCCAATGACGCACAAGCGCTTGGTCCAACCGGTGAAGTGATCAATAGCGGCGTGGGGAGTGTCAGCCGGCCCAATGTTAATGAAACCATTGTTGACCAATCTACCGGCGTGCTGGATATCAACTGGAACGATTTTTCTTCCTCTTCAGGCCACACCATCCGCTTTAACTCTAGCGTTGGCCCACGTTCGGTCACCATCAACACCGTGGATAGCGGCATCCCAAGCTTCTTAGATGGCGCCTTGCTTTCGGCGCACCGTATCTTTGTACAAAACAGTGCCGGCATCGTCTTCGGCCCGAATTCCCAGGTCAATGTAGGTGCGCTCCTTGCGACTACCTCCAACCTAACCGGCTTTACCACCGATGGTCTTGGCTTCCTAGATGGCGCTACTTTTGACGGCACAGGTGCCGGCACGGTAGCAAACCAGGGTGACATCACGGTTTCTCCTGGTGGCTTTGCCTTCCTGATTGCACCGAAAGTGATGAATACTGGTTCCATTACCGCCGATGTGCATCTGATCCAAGGACCTCATGTGAATGGTCGCCCTTCCCCGTTGCTTGAAACGGGCCGCGTGGAACTGGCTTCTGCCCAAAAATTTGCCGTCGACCTCACAGGCAGCGGTCAAGTGATGTTTGAAGCCACGCGTGATGATCTTTCCGATGCGGAAATTGGCGTTACCAACACAGGCGATATCACCGCACATGGTGGCGAAGTCACCCTTTCCGCTCATGTCGCAAGCGCTTTGGCAGTCAATGTTATCAACGTGGATGGCGGTTTGATTGACACCAGCAGTGTCGATCTAGGCATTGATATCAACGGTCAACCGATCGTCGTCGCAACAGGTGCTGGCAAAACCGAATTCTTCACCAACGACTTAAGAGGGGAAGGCGGACGCTATGGCCAGGTCACCCTGACCAATAATGGTGTAGGCGAAGGCATCAACTCCGGCGATGTGCGTATTGAAACCGATTCCGCGTCGCTCAATAGTAACATTAGCGCCACCAACGTCGATATTCTGGTCCACGAAGATGACTATGTGGCCATTTTAGATGGGGATATCACCGCCGACCGCGTGAATATCGCCGGCCGTAATGGCGGTTCTGCGAACAAAGTCGCACTGAACACCACCATCAACACGGCGCAGCTCGAAGGTGAGTCCAAGCACACGCTGCTCTACGAAGATGGGCACACGCAACAAGCAGCCGATATCACCGAAACCAACGGCAAGCTAGACATCCGTCCTGGCGTCCATGAAGCGGCTGAAATCGACCGTCCGATGCACATTTTCAGCCACACCAATGCTGTCATTGATGCGCTTGGTGCTGACCATGGCTTAAAGCTTAATGTAGGCCGTGGCTTTGGCGAAGCCTTTACGATTGAAAACATCACCGTACGCAACGCGACCAAAGCCAATATTGGCGCGGCACGCGTCGCACCGGGTCAAGATAACGACAACCCGGTGGTCAACCTGCCAATCGGCGGCGCTGCATACTTGACTTTAGAGGGCGTTACACTTGAAAATGGCGGCGCAGGTCTGCAATTTGCTGATAACCTCCTGGTCGAAGTGAACAACTCCAACTTCACCAATAACGATGTCGGTATCCTCGCCACCACATCAGCTTTGAATCCTGGCATGTCTTCGGGTGAACTTGAGTCCAGCGGGAATGTCTTCACCAACAACAACACCGGTATTTTGGTGGAAGAAGCTGGCGCCCTAAAAGACTTCACCTCCAACGGTGACAAGTTCTACGGCACCGGCACTTCAAGCGGTGAAACCGGCATCAATGTCGGTGGCCGCGCGGGTGGTGTGGAAATCACCAACGCGACGTTTGAGGGCTTGGAGACCGGCGTAGAGCTCAGCAACGCCCCTGACGCAAGCATTGTAGATTCCACCTTTACCGATATGGGTACCGGTGTCGATGCAAGCAACGCAAGCTATAGGCTGACTGTAGCAGATAGCGAATTCACCAATGTGGATGGCTCTGCCATTAGTGTCAGCAACAGCAACCTGCTCACCGTACGCGAAGTGGACGTGACCAACGCGGATATCGCCGTGGAAATTGATAGCAGCAACGACGCGCTGATTGAAGGTCTGACCGCAGAAGATGTCGCAACCGGTGTGGATGCGATCAACTCCCGCCGCGTGACCGTGACCAAGAGTAGCTTCACTGGCACTGCGCCAGGCTTAGCCGGCGAGGGTATTCTCCTCGATAACGTCTCCAACGAAGCCGTCATTCGTGACAACGACTTTGACGGTGTGGATACAGCCATCACCATCATCGGCAGCAACTACGCCCATCTGGACAATGTACGCATTCAAAACGCTGAAACCGGTGTGATCTTGGATGGTGCAAATCACGCCAAAATCAACGGCAAATCCAGCTTCACTAATGTGGGCACCGGTGTAGATGCGTTCAACAACAGCGACACGCTGGAAGTCACCGACACAACCTTCACCACGGTGAGCAAAGCCGCGATCCAGGTGGATGGTACCGACAATATGGTGACACGTGATATCAGCATTGATGGCGCCGATACCGGGATCAAGCTGACCAACGCACGTGATGCCGAGCTGCAGGAAAACACCAACATCAGCAACGTACGCGTGGGTGTGGATGCGCTGAATTCACGGACCCTGGCCATGAACAACAGCACCATCAGCAACGCCAGCGAAATAGGCGTCTCGCTTGATGGAAGCTTTGATTCGACGCTGACCAAAGTGAAAGTCACCCATGACAATACCCGTAAAACGGATTACGCGGTGAAAATCGTGAACAGTGACCGTGTGGTGCTCGATGGTGTGGAAATCACCCAGGCAGAAGATGCCATTGATATCATCGATTCTAAGAATGTGGAACTTAAAGACGTCAAACTTGTCAATGTCTTGACCGGTCTTAAAGCCACACGTGCCGATGGGCTCCTTGCCACAGGGTTAAACGTCGATAACACCAATCTTGGCTCGATCGTAGGGAACAGCCTCGGTGCCATCCTGTTTGAAAGCAACAATGTGGATATCGTCAACACCACCATTACGAATACCCATGCCGGCATTGTAGCCACACCGGGTAGCGACGGTTTACTGCTAGACGATGTCACCGTCACAAACGGCGATATCGGCGTACAGCTGATTCAAACAAAGGGTACCGAAATACGCAATTCCAAGTTCAACGATACCTTTAACGGCATCACCGCGCTTGGCACTGAGGACCTGACGGTGGATAACACCAGCTTCACCAACACCAAAGCGCCGGCGCTGACCAATCCGATCAACAGCTTCTTAAGCGATGCTTCGATTGTGCTCGATGGGGTCACCAAAGCGTCGGTGACCAACAACAAATTTAGCGGTACACGTGAAACGGCTATTGATGTGGCTGGTAGCACCGGTGTCACCGTCGATAACGCCACCATCTCCGATGCCAAGACCGGTATCAATGTGGATGGCTCTGGCGGCACACGCATCGTCAACTCCAATATCAACGACGTAGATACGGCTGTTGTCCTTAAAGCAAGTGATGATAGTGTGATCAACAATCTAACGGTCACGGATGCCAACACAGCGATTGATATCGACGAATCCAAGAATGTTCAGGCGGACATCATCAATACCACCAACGTCGTGACTGGCTTACGCGCCAATCGCGCCGATGGACTCTTCGTGAGTGGCCTGACCGTGAACAACACCAACCTTGGCCCGATCACAGGCAATAGCGTTGGCGTGCAGCTGTTCGACAGTGAAGGCGTGGATATCGTGAATGCCACCCTGACCGACGCACATGCAGGTATTGTGGCAGGCCCCGGAAGCGATGGTCTGACCTTGGATAACGTCACCGTTGAAGGTGGTGATATCGGGCTGCAGCTTGTCTTGACCAAAGAGACCGAGGTGCTGAATTCCAAGTTCAACGATACCTTTAACGGTATCACTGCGCTTGGAACAGAGGGCCTAACGGTGGATAACACATCCTTCACCAATACCAAGGCACCGACGCTCAGCAATCCAAGCAACAGCTTCCTAAGCAACACAGCGATTGTACTCGATGGTGTGACCAAAGCTTCGGTGACCAACAACACAACGTTTAGCGGTACGCGCGAAACGGCCATTGATGTGGTTGGTAGCAGCGATGTGACCGTAGATAGTGTTACCATTACCGATGCTGACACCGGGATCAATATCGATAGCTCCGATGGCACACGTGTGCTGAACTCCAATATCAGCGATGTGGATACGGCTGTGATCTTGGATGGAAGCGATAACAGCACCGTGGATAACCTCACCGTCGATACCGCCAAAGCGGGTGTAGAAGTGAGCAACTCCGATGATGCGACCGTGCAGAACAGTACCTTTACTGATGCCACCATTGCGGTGGATGCTTCCTCTAGCAACCGCTTGACCGTGGATGACATCACCGTCACCGAAGGTGATTTGGGTGTAGGACTGTTTGACTCCGACGGTGGCATTGTACGCAACTCCGAGTTCAACAACACGTTTAGTGGTATCTTCACCGATAACTCGGATAGCCTGACGGTCGAAGCCAACAGCTTCAACAATTTTGCTCCGGTCTCACTGACTGATGCCAGCAACAGCTTCTTGCCTGAAGCCTCGCTCACGCTGAACAATGTGGACGGTGCGAAGATTGTGGATAACAACTTCAACGAAAACCGTGACGACATCGTGCTGCGTGGATCTGCTACGGATAACGTCACCGTCACAGGCAACAACTTCACCAGTGCCAGCGGCAACTATTTCCGCTTGGAAGATGGTGCGCTTAACGGCCAGGTGCTCGATGCATCCGATAACACCTATCAGGCTGTCAGAGCATCTGACTTCAACTTCCTCGAGTTCCTGGCAGCAGAAAGCCGCGTGATCGACTTTGAAGATACGCCAACAGGCGTCGCACCGACCGTAGGTGATGTCTTCTTCCAGTTCTTCCCTGGCTTCTCGAATGAGCTCTTAGATAGCGCCATTCCAACCATTAGCCTAAGCGTTGGCAGCCTGAGTGATCTGGCACCAGCCGCCGGTGAAGGGGAATTCTGTGACGTGGTGAACTACAACTGCCCGGATGAAGAAAGCATCTAAGGTACTCTTGGCAACAACACAACCCTAGATACCACCTCCATACGATCCAGTTTGTGCCGAAAATCACCCTTTTTAAGAACCGGAACGCAGTGTACCTAAAAGTACATGAGTACCGGAAGCGCAGAAAAGGGTGATTTGCAGGCCAAAGGGGGCGTGTGGGGAGTGGTATCTAAAAAAAGCCGTCTGGGGACTCACCCAGGCGGCTTTTTCATGCGCTCTGGTCGTGCCACAGCGGCAACCACACACGCGACCCTATTCTTGCAAACCTGATGTCGCTCTATTTTCATCACAGTGTCTATCCCTCTGGCTGGCCCTTGCCCCATTTGTCTAACATCTGGCTGATCTCTTCTTTACGCACCGGCTTGCTCACATAATCGTCCATCCCCGCTTGCAGGCATTTGTCCTTATCCCCTTTCATGGCGTTGGCCGTAAACGCAATAATGGGCGTACGCGCCTGATTTTCCTCACCTTGATAGGCACGAATATGCCCCGTGGCCGTATAACCATCCATCTGTGGCATTTGGCAGTCCATAAAAATCACGTCAAACACATGCTGCTTCACCTGCTCCACCGCCTCTTCACCATTATTGGCAACCGTAATCGTGCAAGAGCAATCTTCCAATATTTTCCTGGCCACCATTTGATTGACCACATTATCCTCAACGAGCAGCACCTCCAACGGCAAAGCCTGACTCTCTTGCGCCGAAGCATCCGCCTCCTTCTTCTGGTCAGACTTACCAACCGTTTCCTCTTCCATCAAGCGACGCTCCTGTATGATATGACGCGTGATAAAGCCTAAATCCACCTTGCGTTGCTGCCGGGTAAACAGCAAGGCCACCATGCCAACCAAATCTTCTGGCAAAATCGGCTTGGTCAGGTACCCGTGAAACCCCTGCTCTTCAAAAATCACCGCCTCCCCTTTTTGAGGTGAGGCCGTAACCGCCACCAACATCAACGGCGTTGCACCTGCCTCAATTTGTGTCTTCTGCAACATGCCCGCCACCGTAATCCCATCGGTATCGGGCAGGCGATAGTCCACAATGGCCATATCAAATGCGCGCGCTTCTTCTAGCGACGTTTTTAAAAGCGGCAGCGCATCGGCTGGATCCACGCAACTCACAATCTCGATCTCATAAGGCCGAAGCCATTCCTCAAACAAGTCACACGCGGTCTGGCTGTCATCTATCACCAGCAAGCGCTTGCCCGACATCTGGTTGCTATCCAAAGGCTCCAATGATGTGGGAGCGCTTTTGCTTTTGGGCAGGTCCACAGAAAACCAGAACGTAGAGCCCTCACCCACATCGCTTTGTATCCCCACCTCACCTTGCATAAGCGCTGCCAGCTCACGGCAAATCGCAAGCCCAAGCCCGGTACCACCAAATTGACGGGTGGTGGAATTATCGGCCTGACTAAATTTATGAAAAATATAGTGCTGCTTGTCTTTAGGCACCCCAATGCCGGTATCTTCCACCCTGAAGTAAAACCGGGCGTCGTCTTCCTTCTTCTCCAGTAACGAAACATGCAGCGCCACATGCCCCTTCTCCGTAAACTTAATCGCGTTGGAAAGAAAATTATACAAAATCTGCCGAATACGCGAAGGGTCCCCCACCACATAATCCGGGCACGCCCCATCATAAGAAAGCCGCACCTCAATGCCTTTTTTGTGCCCACGCGGCGCCATCACCGCCACCGTATCCTGCGCCAGGCTACGCAAGTTAAACGACACTTTTTCCAGCGGCATCTTGCCGGCCTCAATCTTGGAAAAGTCCAGAATATCGTTAATCAGCTCCAGCAACATCTCTGCCGAGTGCATCAGCGTGCTCGTATAATGGCGTTGTTTGTCATTGAGTTCCGTATCCAGCAGCAACTCCGCCATGCCAATCACACCATTCATCGGTGTACGAATTTCATGGCTCATATTGGCAAGGAACTCCGACTTGAGCCGGCTTGCATCCTCCGCCTTTTCCCGCGCCACCTCCATATGCTCCGAGTAGGCCGTCAGCGATTGCTGGGTACGGTCCGCACGGTCTAGCACCTGCTCCAACATGCGGCGCATGGCGGCAATATCATTGCCGTAATAATCCTGTACATGCGCTTCGTCCATCTGCAGATGCAAGCCAAGCGCGCGGTACATCCGCCGCAAGGGCTCCATCACATGCCGCCGCCACAGCGCGTAAAAACCATACCACTGCACGCAGGCAAAAAGCAAAAAAGCAAGAAAGACCCCCACCACGTGCCAAGCAGAAAGCGTCAACCATAACGTGCAGGCAAGCGTGGCCAAAGCACTGATAGCCACCACCACCCACAGTATACGTCTTTTCAACGAGCGATTCAGGAGCGAAACATGGGGCGGTGTAGACATAAGGGCTCATTGAGGCCAAGAAGCATGGTTCATCAGTAAACTTTTCCACACAAAAAGGCAACCAAAACGCACGCATAAAGTGCGAAACGTCTGGTTAAACCAGCTCTTTTTCTTTGGAAAAGCTCAATAGAACCAAACGATTACAACTTGCACACCGCATGCGCGATCGTGCCACCCGCCTCATAGGTCAGTTCATCAAAACTAATCAGCCGTGAAAGCGCAATGCCCCGTCCATGATTGTCGCAGGCACGCATCGGGTCGATCTCCATAAAAGGCTCACTGTTAAAGCCCTGGCCCTGATCTTCAATCAAAAGATGTACTTCATGCGGCTTCTTATAATAGGAAATCTGTACATATTTCTCTTTATTCTCTTCCGCCTCAAGCCTCTTATTGACCTCTTGCTCCCAGCAACCTTCCACCAGCAGATCTGTCTTTTCGTGGTAGGTAATACCCGCATTGCCGTGCTCAATCGCATTAATAATAAGCTCCGAAACACCATAAAGTGCGTCTTCGGACCTGGGAAAAAGATGCGAAATATACACCGCAGCGCGCCGGCCTTCTTCTAAGCTCCGTACCGTTAACTCGCAACGCTGCAACAAATCATCCATCATCACCACATGGCGCAACTCATCTTCACGCTCATGCAAACGCACAATATCCATCGCCGCGGCATCCACAATCGAGACCAACGTCTCCTCATCAAATGGCTTGGTGAGGTAATAAAACGCCCCGGCGCGGATGCCCTCACTCACCTCCTCCTTGCGCGCTTTGGCCGTTTGCAAAATCACCGGGGTATGTTTGAGCTTATCGTGTGCTTTAATCCGCTTTAAGATGTCCAGCCCTTCAATATCGGGCAGCATGCGGTCCAATAAAATAATGTCGTAATGGTCTGGGTTCGCTTGTAACAGCGTCAGCGCCTTCTCACCATTTTCCACACACTCAAGTCGATGTCCGCTAGTGCCCAGATAGGTGTTAATAATCTCAAGATTATAGGGCTCATCATCCACCACCATAATGGTACACGCATGCTGCTGGGAAGGAGAGTTCGCCATAAACCGTTGATTTGCAGGAATAGTGTTCATAGAAGCAGCGCCCCCTCATACCAGGTACCTTTTCACATTGTGGATGTAATGCTTTAGAGCCACAACCACGCAACAGGAAATAAATAGTAACACAGGCCATATCTGCACACAACTTAAAAGTGCACACATGCACAAAGATCAACCAATAAGGGGAGTGAATGCTTAAAGCGTACGGGTGCCAAAATCAATTCTTGGGTCCACCAGGTGATACATCAAATCACCAAGCAAGCTCACAACCAGACCCAAAAGCGTAAACACATATAAACTACTATACAGCACAGGGTAATCCCGACTTAGCGCGGCTTCAAAGCCAAGCAAACCAAGTCCGTTTAGCGAAAAAATCACCTCAATTAACAAACTTCCGGTAAACAAAATACCCAAAAACGCACCCGGAAAACCTGCAATCACAATCAGCATCGCATTACGAAACACATGGCCGTAAAGCACTCGCTTTTCACTACACCCCTTGGCCATCGCAGTCAGCACATATTGCTTGCGGATTTCCTCTAAAAAACTGTTTTTGCACAAGAGCGTTAGCGTGGCAAATCCTCCAATCGCCATGGAAAGCACCGGCAGGGTCATATGCCAGATATAATCCACCACTTTCTCGGACCAGGACATCTGC
>JANQHP010000110.1 GCA_028282625.1 Rickettsiales bacterium
CGTTGATATCTGCCAATGGCACTACGCCGCCTGTCAATTCAGACGCACGAAGGACAAGGTAAGACTAGCAGATTGCTCTCTCTCTGTCAATATTTATTAGTTTTATTTTAACTTTCAAGTGGCGGGTTGCATGGTATGAGGCAAGAGGGGATGCTCGGTGTTCAGGGTTCCGTGCTCCGTCACACTGCGGTCGGGGACGCGGGATGACGGGGGGTGGGGTGACATGGATACCTCCTTCGGAGCGGGCTTTTTTTAGCCCGCGAGTAGCAACCAAGTGGGAGCTTAAGGCTAAAGCGCCGCATGAGCGATATTAAAGAACGGAGTGCGGTACGCACGACTAGGAGCGAAGCGACGCGGCTTCCTAAGCGCCGGCGGGGGTTTTAAGGGGGTAAGGCCCCTGCTTATATTAAGAACACCCCCTCCCTAACCCTCCCCCGCAGGCGGGGGAGGGGATGAGATGGATTACGCTAAAGCTACGGAGGGCAGGCCCTAGCCCTCCCCCCTCAAGGGGGAGGGGATAAAGGTGGAATCGGGCGCTATGTTTTCTTGCGCGAGGGTTTGGTGGTGTGTTTTTCTTTGAGCGCATGGTTAAATTCTGCGCCAAAAATATAGATGAGTGCCAAGACATAAAAGAAAAGCAGGGCGGCGATAATGCCTCCAAGCGAGCCATAGACAAGGTTCACCTGGTCAAAGGTGCGCAGGTAGAAGGTCAGTAGCTCGGTGGCGCTGATCCAGGCAATGACGACCACTAGGGCGCCGGGCGCGACAAAACGGAACGATTGGCGCAAATTGGGCAAAATGTAGTAGCTGATGCAAACGGCCATGAATAATGTGCCACCGCCCAACCCATAGCGGAGTAAGGGCCATAAATGTTGGGGGAGGGCGGCATCGTGCGGGATGCCCATCCATTCTGTGGCACGGTTCCAGAAGAGAGGAAAGAGGATGAGCGCCATGGTGGTGAGCATGGCCGCGGTGGTGAGCGCTAAGAACTGGACGATGCTGAGCAGGCGTCGCCAGATATAGGCGGGCGGTGTTTTGACGTGATAGGCACGGTTGAGGATGGTGCGAAGCCCTTCCACGGCGCTGGAGGCGGTCCAGATGACCCCAAGGATCGCCACGGTGAGCAAGCCTTGCGGAGGACCGGAGACAATTTCGACAATGCGTGGGGTGAGTGCTTCCACCAGTTGGGGCGGCATATTGCCGACCACAATCTCAAGAAATTCTGCGCTCACACGTGCTTCGCCAATCAACCCGGCCAGTGCCACAAAGAACACCAGGAAGGGAAAGAAGGACAGCATGCCCAAAAAGGCAAGATAGCCGGCGTGCTCGATGCCATCGTGGATAACGGTACGGATCAGCGCGGTGTTGCTTGCGTGTAGCCAAGCAGCAGGGCCACGTCTGGCCTGGCGTATATGGTCCAGTATGACGCGCATGGTGGCAGGGTGCTAGAACGAGAGTAGATAGGCGATTTTGACACTCGGTAAGGTGGTGATGGTCGTCAGGAGTGCAGCGTCAATGGCCTGATCAATTTCCAGCAACGCAATGGCATCGTCCTGCCCACCGCGCCCTAAGTGGAAATGCGCGATGTTGACGTTGGCCTGGCCCAGCACATTGCCAAGATCACCGATCAGGCCCGGCTTATCCTCGTTGTGGATATAGAGCATGTGGGCACCGAAGGCGGCTTCCAACTTCACCGAGGTGACTTCAACCAAACGAGGCTTGCCACTAAACACGGTGCCACGCAGGCAGAGTGCAGGGCCTTGATCGGTTTCGATGGTCAGGCTCAGCAAGGTTTGGTAGTTGGCCGGACGCTCATGCGTGGTTTCGCTCACCTGGATGTTGCGCTCTTTGGCCACGATAGGTGCGTTGATGTTGTTGACCGAAGCCATGGCCGGCGACAGCAGACCTTTCAGGATAGCAGAGCTGACCGGCTTGGTGTTCAGCGTGCTGATATAGCCTTCATATTCGATGCTGACTTTTTGGATGGATTTGGCTGCGAGCTGGCCTGCCAGGCAGCCGAGATTCTCGCCCAGCTGTGTATAAGGCTCAAGCTTGGCGGCATCCTCGGCGGAAAGAGAGGGGAGGTTTAAGGCATTGATCACGGTGCCTTTGTTGAGGTATTCCGCCATTTGTTCTGCAACCTGCACGGCGACATTTTCCTGCGCTTCCGCAGTCGAGGCACCCAGATGCGGCGTGCACACCACCTGCTCCAAACCAAAGAGTGGGTTTTCTTTGGCCGGCTCGGTTTCAAAGACATCAAGTGCTGCCGCACCCACATGGCCACTTTCAATCGCGGCTTTGAGCGCTTCTTCATCGATGAGCCCACCACGCGCGCAATTGACAATGATCACGCCTTGTTTCACTTTTTTGAGCGCTTTTTCATCCAGGATGTTGCGGGTGCTTTCGGTCAGCGGCGTGTGCAGGGTAATGAAGTCGGCGCGGGCGAGCAGATCGTCCAGCTCCACTTTCTCGATATGGAGCTCCTTGGCGCGCTCTTCGGTCAAATAAGGGTCGTGGGCCATGACGCGCATTTTAAGCCCAAGCGCGCGGTCAGCCACGATGGAGCCGATGTTCCCGGCGCCGATCAGGCCTAGCGTTTTAAAGGCAAGCTCGCTGCCCATGAATTTGGACTTTTCCCATTTGCCCTCATGCGTGGAAGCGTTGGCTTGCGGGATTTTGCGGGCTGCGGCAAACAGCATGGCGATGGCATGTTCAGCCGTGGTAACCGAGTTGCCAAAGGGTGTGTTCATCACCACCATGCCACGCGCGGTGGCAGCGGGGATATCAACATTATCCACGCCAATGCCAGCCCGACCGATGACTTTGAGGTTGGAGGCGGCATCTAAGATTTCTTCGGTGAGCTTGGAAGCTGAACGAATGGCTACGCCGTCATATTCTGCAATGCAGGCTTTGAGCTCTTCAGGCGTCATGCCGGTTTTGACTTCTGCTTCTACGCCGTGCGTGGCAAAAATTTCAGCCGCTTTCGGGCTCATTTTGTCTGCGATGAGAACTTTAGGGGCAGAAGAATTGGGCATGATGAAAAACGCTCCTTGTGCGAAAGATGATGTGTGTGAATCAAAGCGGCATTTTTTTAGCATGGTTTTCTTTTCAGGTCCAGTGTTCAGGGCGTGGATTGGATTGCGCAAAAAAGGCACATATAAAAACAAACGCGTTGGTTGCAATCGTGCTTGCTATGGCGAGTAAAAATTGCGACACTGCGGTTTGTTTTTTTGACGTTGCACCGCAAGGAGATTTCTTATGCCTTCTCTTCACGCTTCCCCGATGACGTATATTCAAGGGTCGGATTTCAGCCGTTATATCATGCAGGGTGAGGGCGATTTTGCGGGTGCGATTGCGTTGCTGATCAAGCCGCATGTGGTGTGCGACGCATGGCAGATCTTTGATTTGGATGTGCATGCGCGGGATACGCGTGGCAAGGACGCCGATGGACGGGATAAGACGGTGATCGATATTGTGGATTCGGGGCTTGCCACGCGGGTGATTTATAAGGAACCGACCATTACCACGACCGAGCAGCAAGCCGAAGAGATGGGCCTTAAAAACGGGAAGCAGACTTCACCCAATAATGATTTGCGCAATGCGTGGAACTTGTTTGCGATCCGGCGGGATTTGATCCGGTTTGAGCATACCGAGCTTGGGATTGGTGGGCCGGTTTCCACCCATCGTGCGGCGCAAGGTGGAGGCTATCAATCACGCTACGCGATTGCCGAGCAGGCGGGCGAAGTGCGGACTGTATTTACGCCAGAAGGTGGCGGCGAGCCTGTTGAGATGGCACGGCTGCAGGTGGGGCCTAAGACGAGCGTGAGTACGGTGCCGACCCCGCTCATTCCTTTCACGCATATGGTGGAGGAGTTTTTTGCCGATGCGTGGCGGAAGAAATTGCGGCCGATCATGGTGCTTAAAGATACGGCGATTGCCGAGCATGGTGAGTTTCGTGAGATTGCCGAGGGTATTTTTGCCGACCCGGCCAAGGGTGAGGGTGGCAAAAGCTGGGAGCAGTGCTTCAACGAAGCTGGGCTGCTGGATTGGTTTGACGGGCGGCTTGGCCATCAGCTGACCGATGCGATGACGATGTCGGCGATTCGTTGGAAGAAGGGCGGTTATGCGATCTGCGGGCCAAACGCGGAGATGGATATGATTCAGGATGAGATTACGCAGCTGCATGGTTCGCCGGCGCTGATGGACTCGGTTTCAACCGGGATGGGTGCGGATGGCCAGCTGATCCGGATGTTTGACGCAGCCCATGGGACCGATCCGGCGAATAATCGCAAGCGTTTGGCAGGCGAACAAACGAGCTTTAATGCGCTGGGCATGCTGGTGGGGTTGCTGGGCGCTTTGGATTTTGCCGCCGAGTGCGATGCGGCGGAGAAGGCAGCTTCCATGCGGGTGTTTACCGACCGGGTGCGTGCGGCGATCAAGGAGGCCGTGCGTGCGGGCGAGGGGACACCGGATATGGGCGGTGTGGCGGATTCGGAAGGGTTTATCCACGCGATTGCGCGCAGGATTTAGACACTGTGATCACAATCTTTGCGCCATTCTTTTGACCCTTTTGCGCTGCAAATAGACCGCTTATTTTTGAAATAGGCCCACTATTCCTTCAAATAACCGGACTATTTTCGTGTGCAACATGCTCTAAAATTCTGACGCAAAGATTGTGATCACAGTGTCTAGGCTCTCCGGCGCGTGAGCATAGGGCCATAGGACGCGGCTTTCTAAGCCTAGGCTTTGAACAGGCGGCTTTTCAGGCGGGCAAAGAAAGAGTCTGAAGTGGGGTTTTCCTCGTCGCCTGCTTCCTCCTCACTTGGGGTATGCAGGGCACCATCCTCTGATTCGCACCAATTATCCGATCCGCCATGGGCGGTTTCGCTATCGGCTATAGCAGGCGCTTCTTGCCCTATGCTTTGTGCATGCTTTATCAGCGCTTCATCAATTGCCTTGGCGTGCTTTTCGCTAAAATGTTCAAGCTGCCATTGGTAGTCTTTGATAATTTCAATGAGCACTTCAATGACTTTGTTGGGCGTGTCGTAGCGGCTTGGGATCGCCTGATGCAGGAGCGGGTATTTGGTGAAAAGGTCTTGCCCGGCAGCGATATCGTCGTGGTGGTCGATTAGCACATGGAGCACATCGGAATAGATCAAATGGCCTTTGCGCAAGGCGCGCAGGAAGCGCTGCTCTTCGGCGGTAAATTTTTCAAACTTCCCTTTATATTCAATGACTTTATCCAAGGCGGTCCAGGCCGGAGTGGCTGGCGCGTCGCCATATTGGTAGTCTGGATCCTGGCTTTTGAGTGTGACATATTCATCCCACGCGGCGCGCAGGGCCAGATAGTCGACCGTTTCCTGAATGGATTTTGCATCCGCCACGGGGCCGGTTTTCGAGCCAGTGTCAAAATTGGTGTTGGTACCGAATTTCGGGTTAAACATAGTGGTGTAAAAGCCTGGTGTGTTCCTTACAGTATAGCTTTGTGTTTTGTGCTTTTCAATGTGGGACTCTTAAGGAGAGTGTTTTTCCTATGCTCTTTTACTAAAGGTAAGGAGGACAGGCCCTAACCCTCTCCCCCATGGGGGAGAGGGAAATAAAGAGCGCAGGATGACGAGGTGGGTAGGTGCGTGGGTACTTCCTTCGGAGCACGGCTTGCTGTGCGACTAGGAGCGAAGCGACGCGGCGCACGTGCGCCGGCGGGGGTTAGGGGGCAAGGCCCCTGCTTATATAAAGTACACCCCCTCATCCGCCTACGTGCTTTGCACTACGGCGAGACAGGCCCGGGCACGTTGTGTCCACCCTCTCCCCTAAGAGGGGAGAGGGGATATGGAGCAATTAGCTGTCGTGCATATAGCCTTTTTGTTGGGAGATGTCGGGCGGCAAATGGTCAAAAGTGACAGGTTCAGTGGTGGGTTGTTGTGCCACCACTTGGCCGATGGCGGTCAGTGGGATGTCTAAAGCAGCGGCAGTTTGCTGGGCCTCTTCCCACGCGGAAGCGGGCAGGGTTAGCAGGAGTTCATAATCGTCACCGCCGCTGATGGGTGCGTGCTGCAATGCAGGTGCCAGTTGGAGCGCTTCTTGTGCTGCTTCGGAGAGTGGCAGGGCAGCAAAGTCCAACGTCATGCTCATATGCGACGCGTGGCACATACGCTCGGCATCCAGCCAGAGGCCATCGGAAAGATCCATCGCCGCGTGGATGGGGATGGCGTTTTCCTGAAAGGCTTTGGCGACTGCGGTACGAGGCTTGGGCGTGGTATAGCGTGCTTTGAGATAGGCGGTAGCGCGATCCGAAAGCTCGGGCATGGGCGCTTGATGCAGATGCAGGCCGAGCGCAGCATCGCCTAACGAGCCGGAAACCGCGACGATATCGCCGGGTTGGGCGCCGCTGCGCTTCCACACATGCTGCGGGGATACGGTGCCAAGCA
>JANQHP010000120.1 GCA_028282625.1 Rickettsiales bacterium
TAAGGGCAAACCTGGAACATACCGGCGTCACACCGGAGGAAATATACGAAGTGATTTTGGGCCAGGTGCTAAGTGCGGGTGCTGGGCAGAACCCGGCACGGCAAGCCTCGATGAAAGCTGACTTGCCGGAATCCGTACCTGCTTGGGGCATTAATCAGGTTTGTGGTTCTGGTTTGCGCAGTATTGCGCTTGCCTATCAATCTGTGTTGGAAGGAGCGCAAGCGCGGGAATCTCGTATCATCCTGGCGGGTGGTCAGGAGAATATGAGCCTATCACCGCATCTTTCTCATTTGCGCGCTGGTGTGAAGATGGGGCCTGCCAGCCTGACCGATAGTATGCTGAGTGAGGGGCTGACCGATGCGTTCTCAGGGCAGCATATGGGGGTAACGGCTGAGAATGTCGCAAAGAAATATGGTATTTCACGCGAGGAACAAGATGCATTTGCCGCGCATTCGCAGCAAAAGGCCGAAGAGGCGCAAAAATCAAACGCTTTTGACGCAGAGATCGTGCCTTTTACCGTGCCTTCGCGAAAAGGGGATGTGGTGGTGGACGCAGATGAATTCCCGCGTCATGGTACGACAGCGGATTCCCTGGCCAAATTGCGCCCTGCGTTTGATAAGGAAGGCAGCGTGACGGCGGGCAATGCATCGGGTATTAATGATGGTGCGGCTGCGATGATGGTCATGACGTTAGATGAAGCGAAAAAGCGTGGTTTAAAGCCGATGGCGCGCATTGTCTCCTGGGCGCAAGCGGGTGTGAGTCCGGATATTATGGGTACAGGCCCGATTCCAGCCAGTGGGAAAGCTTTAGAGCGGGCAGGTTGGAGCGTGAAAGACCTGGATCTGATTGAAGCCAATGAGGCTTTTGCCGCACAAGCCATTGCGGTCAATCGTGATATGGGCTGGGACACGGAAAAAGTAAATGTGAATGGAGGCGCGATTGCGCTTGGTCATCCGATTGGTGCCTCAGGCGCACGGGTGATGGTCACGTTGTTGCATGCAATGCAGCAGCAGCAGGCGCAAAAAGGGCTTGCCACATTATGTATAGGCGGAGGAATGGGTGTTGCCATGTGTATTGAGGCACTGCACTAGACACTGTTATGATCATGACATAACAGTGTCTAGGTTTTGTGCGGCGCGGCATACACACATTTATGTAAGAAAGGAGCACACATGACATATACAGCATTGGTCACCGGTGGTACGCGTGGCATTGGTGCTGCCATTTGCCAGCAGTTCAAGGAAGAAGGGTACCGCGTGGCGGCGAATTACGGCAAAGATTCTACCACGGCAAAAGCATTTGAAAAAGCGACCGGCATTGCGACCTATCAATGGGATGTGGGAGACCCGGAGGCTTGCATGGCCGGTGTTTCCAAAGTGGAAAAGGCCCTTGGCCCTGTGGATGTGCTGGTGAACAATGCGGGGATTATCCGAGACGCCATGATGCATAAGATGGAGCTGGAAGATTGGCACCACGTGATTACGACCAATCTGAACTCCTGTTTTTACCAAACACGTGCGGTGTTGCAAGGCATGCGGGAGCGTGGCTATGGCAGGATTATTAATATTAGCTCAATCAATGGGCAGGTGGGGCAATTGGGCCAGACCAATTATTCAGCTGCCAAGGCAGGCGTGATTGGCTTCACCAAGGCGCTTGCTAAAGAAACGGCGGCCAAAGGCATTACGGTCAATGCGGTGGCGCCTGGATATATTGAAACGGACATGACCAAAGATTTATCTGAAGATATTCGGCATAAACTTGTTGCCAACATCCCTGTACATCGGCTAGGTAGTGCGGATGAAATTGCACGCTGTGTGACGTTTTTGGCTTCAGAGGAAGCTGGGTTTATCACAGGAGAGGTGATTTCAGCCAATGGCGGACAAGCCATGTAGTACCTGCTAGATTGAGGCTGTGTGCTATGTTTCACGTGAGGCCGAGTAGCAAAGTGGTAATGCAGGGGACTGCAAATCCTCGATCCCCAGTTCGATTCTGGGCTCGGCCTCCATCGTGCGTGATGTTTATTTAGCTGCCAACTTCCGGACTTCATAAAGTGACGCTACTTTCTCTTGAGAACAAGAGAGGGCAAGCCATGGAGCATTCGACAATATTAGCAAAAAATGAAGAGATAGCGACTCTACGCTATTTACATTTAAAAAGCCAAATGCTGCTTTTGCAGAGCATAAATGCTGGGCTATATGAGGAGTCACAAGCGCTAGAAAAAATAAATCAACATTTAGCATTTGTATTAGGGCGCAAGAGAAGCGGTAATAGCACACATTATATTTGGCGCACGCAAGAGGATGGTAATGTAAGATCATCTCATCGTGAGAATAATGGTAAAATATTTTCATGGGACAGCCCTCCTCCAACAGGACATCCTGGTGAAGATTTTAATTGTCGCTGCTGGGCAGAGCCGTTAGGTGATACGCAATATGCAGACCAGCTTTTAATTAGTGAAGTAAACGATAATCCCGTGAAATGGACCACGAAAGACTTTATTGACCACTATATTCTTGGCGGAGGCAAAAGTATAACATTACAAGAGGTAGGGTACTTAAGCGATGTTATTGGGCATTATAGCCAAACGCTTGGAATTTATGACGCAGTGAACCAGCAAATTATAGAGGAGGCCTTGGCAGTAGGTGAAGATAGTTTTATTTATGATTTTGGTAGGAGCTATGAATTTAATAAAGTGCTTTTTGTTTTAGGTGATGCAACTGTCAAAGGGATATTTGTTGGGGATGCCAGAAAAGAACAGGATTTTTTGGTGATTAATGGAATTATTACCTATGATTTCTTTGATATATTCTCAGACCCATTTACCTTTATTGAAATTATTAATAGAATTCCTGGTATAAGTCGAGAGGATGCAACAAATTTAATAGGAGAACTTGTAGATTTTTCTGGTGACCCTTTTTTCATTGAAGATCGATGGCAAACCAAGTTCAATGCTGCGGTAAAGATAGATGATTCTAAATGAAGAACTGCACAAAAATGATCAAAAACATATGGCGTTTTATTGTAATGTGGGTTTTTAGACCCTATCTTTTGGTGGCAGCTCTGGTGGGAACATGCGTTATGGCCTATCCATTGGTACTCACGCTCTATAATAACCAGGCCCTTGCGCCTATGCCGGTGTATTTACCCAACGGTTTTATTTACAGGCATGATACCAACACACCGAGCGTGACATATCATATCACCAACAAAAGAGGATATGAGGTGATACGCTCTAATGTCAAAGCGATTATGTGGCATGAAGATTGGGTGTATGGTTACAGGGTAGGGCATGCAAAGGAGGTCTATTACTTTATTTGCCGCTATGGTGAGGATTGTGCAGATCATCAGAGTTATCAAGACATTGCGTTTGATCAATTGCTGCGGTGGCACGGTTTGCCACGCTTTACCCATGCGCAAAAGAAAAGCTACGACGAGCTTTTAAAAGCACAGCACAAGAGCGGTGTGGATGTGGGGTATGGAGGGTAGCTGTTGAGGCCTAAGACGTGTCATCTGCTTACAGCAAACAGATACACTTCATGCGCTAAAAATGGTAGGACGGGGCGGACTTGAACCGCCGACCTCTGCCTTATCAGGGCAGCGCTCTAACCAGCTGAGCTACCGTCCTATGGTTAGAATCACTTAAGCTGAATTGCCTATAAGAAGGATGGCGCTTAAGCGTGCGCTCTTACATACGATGGGCCAGCTAGAATGTCAAACCTGTTATTGCGTATTATTCGACCGTCTGGGCTAATTTTTCCGCCTGATCGTTGGCGATCAGCGCTTCAATCAACTCATCCAATTCGCCGCCCTCGGTGATGTCGGCCAGTTTGTAGAGGGTGAGGTTAATGCGATGGTCGGTCACCCTGCCTTGCGGGTAGTTGTAGGTACGGATACGCTCGGAACGGTCGCCACTGCCCACCTGGCTTTTACGCTCGGCAGCGCGTGCGGCTTCGGCTTCTTGCCGCTGGTGATCATAAAGCCTGGATTTGAGGATACGCATGGCTTTGGCACGGTTTTTGTGTTGCGATTTTTCATCTTGCTGGCTGACTACAATGCCGGTGGGCACGTGTGTAATACGCACGGCACTATCGGTGGTATTCACGCTCTGACCACCGGGCCCGCTGGCGCGATACACATCAATCCGCAAATCTTTTTCTTCCACCTGCACATCAATGTCCTCAGCTTCAGGGAGTACGGCAACCGTCGCGGCAGAAGTATGCACCCTGCCTTGTGATTCGGTGGCTGGCACACGCTGCACGCGATGCACGCCGGACTCAAACTTCAGCGCACGGAACACATTGGCACCGGTAATGGCAACCTGGACCTCTTTAAAGCCACCT
>JANQHP010000129.1 GCA_028282625.1 Rickettsiales bacterium
CTCCCCCTTGAGGGGGGAGGGTTAGGGAGGGGGTGCTTCTCTTTACATAAAAGGGGGCCTTAACCCCCTTAAACCCCCGCCGGCGCACGTGCGCCGCGTCGCTTCGCTCCTAGTCGCGGCCTTCAAAGAAGCCCGCTCCGGGAAGTACCCATGCTACCTCCATCATCCGCCACCCCGGAACACCGAACTCTGAACCCTGAACACGGAACACGTGCAACTCAACTCTCAACTCTAACGACTAAACTCTAAAAACTCACCGCACATTGCGCAAACGTACCGTATCGGTAAAGCGCAGGCGTAAAAACGCGTCGCTAATATCCAGATCATAATTGCCCGGATCGTGGCTTTCGGTCGTGAAGCTTTGCGTGCCCTGCAGCGCCTCACGGCTTTTGAGCACCAAGCCATATTCCACCAGCGTGGGCACACCATCCCCGTTTAAAAGCAACGAATCGGCCTGAAAATCTTCCACCTCGTCCACCACCGGCTCGGCAGCCAACTGCATCACCCACGCCACCCCGTCCCACCGTTCGGTATCGCGCAGCAAAAAGCGACGCGAGGGCGTGCCGCTCATGCCCGTATAATAGCGCACGCGGTAGCGGTTGGTCGTATCGATGTCATAAATCACCTGCAAACTGTCGCAACAAGCATTCCCGCTATCACTCAGGGTAATCGGCGTCGTAATGCTGCCTTGCGCCGGGTCCATATCGCCATCAAAGGCCTCATAACCGGCACGGCGGATATCGCGCGCGATCACGCGAAGGCTCGGTCGCGCCTTTTCCCACAATCTACTATGCGCCTGCAGCTCGGCCACCCGTGCCGCGCTCAAGCTATAGGCGGCGTAAGCGCCGGCTAGCACCACCGAGCCGACCACCACCGCCAGCAGCATTTCCACCAGGGTAAACCCGGCTTGTCTGCTAGCAGATAGGATAGCGCAACGCCTCATGCGCCCACCTCAAACAAGCGCTTCATCACAATCTGCACCTGCCCGCCATGGCTTTCGAGCAGAATCTCCACAATCCGCGTGTTATCTCCCGGATCGGTCACGGTGATCTGCCGCGTTTCGCCCACTTGCGCCGTGGCCACATGGCTTGCCATCTGCATGCACCATTGCCAGCGCTTGGTTTGGGCAAATGTCGGGGAAGATCCCGGCGCGCTGCAATCGGTCAAATCCAGGCCATATTGATCAATATTGGCGATATCGGCCTCCAGCACTTCGGTCATCTGCCCGGCCAGTTGCTGCAGATACTGCCTGGCCTCGGCCCGGTCGGTATTCACGCCCGCCGCACCGATCAGCGCGAAAATCCCGGCCAGCGCAATGCCCATAATCGCAGTCGCAATTAGCGCCTCGATCAAGGTGAAGCCAGCTTTTCCCTTCAAATGCACCATCACTCTGCGCCCTCCATCACATAATCCACATGGCCCGTTGCGGCAAAAATCGTAATCTCCGCCCGCCCAATCACTTGCGTCCCTCCCGTTTCCGCCATCACATAGGTCTCGCCCGAAGCACTGCCATCACGGAAAAAACACACATGCGAAGAAGCGGGGCCAGTTAAAGTAAAAGCGGCTGGAATCTCTAGCGCGGTCGTGCGCGCGAGCGTCCAACTGCCGCTTGCATCACACAGAGAAGGATTGCTATCTGAAACCCATTGCTGCAGCGAAAGGTCGCCAGAGCTATCCACCAGCGTCAGCCGCGTGGTCACTTCTCGCTTCAAGGCCTCTTGCCGTGTCGCCGTCAAATTCTGCCAGATAAGCGAAGATTGCTGGCGCAGCGTTTCGCGCGCATCCCAGCGGTCCAGCGCCGGGGTCATCAGCCCAAAGCCAAGGGCCAAAATGCCTAACACCAGCAGCAACTCCAGGAGGGTAAAACCCCTTTGCTCCGCGTGGCGTGTTCGGTGTACCGTGCTCCGGGTAGCGTGTCTATGCCTTGATTCTCTCACAGTGAGGGGAAAGCAGGGCATGGTCATTAGTGCCCACCGCTGGTGCCCGGTTCCACCAGGCCCTGGGCGACCAGGCTATTCACAGAATCCTCCATCGTCATCATGCCAACCGACTTGCCGGTTTGCATTGCCTGTTCAATCTGGAACACTTTGTTTTCGCGGATCAAATTAGAGACTGCTGCATTGTTCACCATCACCTCAAAAGCGGCGACCCGCCCCTGCCCATCTTTTTTGCGCATCAATTGTTGGGTCACCACCAGCCTTAATGACTGCGAAAGCTGTGCTCTTGCCTGGGCTTGTTGCTGCGGCGGAAACACATCCAAAATCCGGTTGATCGAGCTTGGCGCACCGTTGGTATGCAAGGTTGCAAAGACCAGATGCCCGGTTTCTGCTGCCGTCAGCGCTAGCGAAATCGTTTCCAAATCGCGCATCTCCCCCACCAAAATCACATCGGGATCCTCACGCAGCATGGCTTTGAGTGCGGTCGCAAAAGACGAAGCGTCGCGCCCCACCTCCCGCTGCGAGATAATGCATTGCTTGCTTTGATGCATAAATTCAATCGGGTCTTCCACCGTAATAATATTGCCCTCGCGCTCACGGTTGATCTTATCAATCAGCGCTGCCAGCGTCGTGGATTTCCCGCTGCCTGTGGGCCCTGTGACCAGCACCAGGCCGTTGCGCTCCTCCGCGATATCAATCACAGTTTGCGGCAGGCAAAGCGCTTCCATCTCCGGCAAATCCGTTTCGATCTTCCGCAACACCAGCGCCAGGCCACCGCTCGTGCGATATAAATTCGCGCGGAAACGCAACTCCTCATGCGCGATCGCAAAATCGATATCCTTTTGCGCCGCAAAAT
>JANQHP010000152.1 GCA_028282625.1 Rickettsiales bacterium
TGATTATCACCGCCACACCACATCCAGAAGCATTGCCACTGGAGGAAACCAGGCAAAGCCTTTCCTCTTTTATTTCAGCGCCGCTATACCTACTTCCAACGGTCAAAAACACCCCCTCATTTGCCCATGCACCCTCTATGCTGGATTGGCTGAAATGACCGATACCACACCCCAAAAACAAGAAACTCCTTCCAAAGCCAGATTTGGCCATCGGTTTTATGCCCTAGCCATCGATAGTATGCTATTGCTTATTCTACTGATTTATATCTCGCCCGATTTTTTAAAACCCGACTGGCCAGAGTCTATCCAACTCTTAAGAGAACAATTCCACCATCACGAAATTGATACCCAAGCCTTTAATCAAGGTGTCATCCACATCATGTTGGAGGAAGGCGGGTGGCGTATTGCGCTCTTGCATCTTCTGATTGACTGCATGGTCATGGCAGGCATGGTCATCGCCTGCTGGATGATTTGGGGCACTACGCCTGGCAAAAAAATATTTGCGCTTTATGTCGTCGATGCTTCCACCCTAACGCGCGCAAAATGGTGGCAATATCTCCTGCGGGCGCCGGGCTATGCCCTTTCCTTTTTGCCCGCCTGCTTAGGGTTTTTATGGAGCCTGTGGGATAAAAACAACCAATGTTGGCACGATAAAATCAGCCACACCAAGGTGATCTGCACACGCGTGATGGACCAGGCGTGGGAAGAAAAACGCTTTAGACAAAAAACCGGCCTTGCCCTTGGAGTGCTGATTCTATATCTGATTTTTTATTACCGCTAAATGTATGTCACCCACGCGCACCCTTTATTATTTTTCGCTCTCTCCTTTCGCAAGAAAGGTGCGTATTTTACTGATAGAAAAAAACCTATCCCACGATTTGGTCGAAGAGCCCTTCTGGAAGCGGCGTAAAGCATTTATTGCCATCAACCCTGCCGCACAAGTGCCTGTGGTCAAAGAGGAAAATGGCCTGGTATTGGCAGAAAGTACGGCCATCTGTGAATATCTAGAAGAAGTCTACCCAAGCCCCATCCTGCTTGGGCAAAGTGTGGAGCAAAAATACCATGTGCGACGCATTTCCGGCTGGTTTAACAACAAATTTTATTACGAAGTCACCAAGCATGTGCTCGATGAAAAAGTCATCCGTCACTTAAAAAACCAGGGTCCACCCCGCTCCTCGATATTGCGCGTAGCAAGGAATAATATTGGCTATCACCTGGACTATATTGCCCATCTCACCCGACAAAACCATTGGCTTGCGGGCAACTATTTTTCCTTGGCCGATATCACGGCTGCCGCACAACTTTCTGTACTGGATTATTTGGGATATGTAGACTGGAGCCACAACAAGCAGGCCAAGAGTTGGTATGCCCTGGTGAAATCGCGCCCAAGCGTGCAACCTATTCTGATGGAACAAGTGCAAGGCTTCACCCCACCAAAACACTACCTGAATCTGGATTTTTAACCGCCATGCCCAACAAAAAATCTAAAAACGGTCGCTTAAAAGGAAGCCGAAACAAAACGGTTAAAGTAAAAACCGCCAAGGGGCGTAAAGCCTCTTCCACCCGTTGGCTCAAACGCCAGCTTAATGACCCTTACGTGCAAGAGGCACAAAAAGAGGGTTACCGCTCGCGTGCCGCCTATAAATTATTGGAGATCGATGCACACATACGCTTCTTAAAGCCCCATACTTGCGTCTTGGATATTGGTGCAGCACCCGGAAGCTGGCTTCAGGTGATCGAGCGAAAACTAAAAAACACCGGGTGCATCATTGGTGTGGATTTGCAGGCCATAGAGCCGCTTCGCTATGCGCACCTATTGTTAGGTGATTTTACCGAAGAAGAGGTGCAAAAGCAGTTGCAGCAGCGCATGCAACAGCATGACTACGCAAAGTGCCACGTGATTCTAAGCGACATGGCCGCGCCCTCTTGTGGACATACACAAACAGACCATATGCGCATCGTGGCGCTTTGCGAGGAAGTCATCCATTTTGCCTTATCCCATCTGGAAACAGGAGGCACGCTCGTGTGTAAAGTACTGCGCGGTGGCACCGAAACCCAGTTGCTTGAGCAAGTGAAAAAGCACTTCACCCAGGTCAAACACATCAAGCCGGCCGCCAGCCGCAGTGATTCCGCGGAAATGTATTTGGTGGCAACAGGCTTTAAGAAAATAGGCGCGTTGCCTGCCTAAGCATCACTGGCCTAAAGCGCGTTTAAGCGCCCCACCAGTAAATACACACAAACAGGAACAGCCACACCACGTCCACAAAATGCCAGTACCAGGCTGCAAACTCAAAGCCCAAATGATGCTTCTCTGAAAGCTGCCCTTTTTTAGCGCGTTGCAAACACACCGCCAAGAAGATAGTACCCACAATCACATGAAAACCGTGAAAACCAGTCGCCATATAGAAAACAGATGCATACACACCATCGGTAAAACCAAAAGCCGCATGGCTATATTCATAAGCCTGCAAAATGGTAAACAGCACACCAAGCCCAACGGTATAAGTTAGCCCCTGCACCAACCCCTTTTGATCACCGTGCAGCAAGGCATGATGCGCCCAGGTCACCGTGGTGCCTGAAAGCAACAAAACAAGCGTATTCAAAAACGGAAGATCCCATGGATCAAAGGTTTTAATCCCTTCTGGTGGCCACACACCGGCCGCAGCGCCCCATACACCATCCAGAATATCCACAGGAAAAAGGCTGACGCTAAAAAAGGCAAAAAAGAAGGCAAAGAAAAACATGACTTCAGACAAAATAAAAAGCGCCATGCCAAGTCGCAGCCCATGTTGCACCGCAGAGGTATGGGCTTTATCGTTTTTTGCTTCCCCCACCACCGCTTTCCACCAGCAAAACAGGCAATACACGATCGCCAAAAGCCCACCACTCATAATCCAACCACCATAGGCAACATCATGCATGTACATAATAGCACCACATGCCGCAACCAACGCAGCAAAGGAGGTAAAGATAGGCAAAGGACTTGGGTCAACCAGATGATAAGGGTGTGTAATCTTGCTCATAACGCATCGGCTCCTTTACGTGAGGCTTTTTATAGTAACATGTTTAGTTTTTTAACGGAAAAAACGTATAAGACAAGGTGATAGTATCCACATCATCTAAATTTTCTTCTTCCACCATCATCGGGTCCACAAAAAACGAGACCGGAAATTGCATGCTTTCGCCTGGATTGAGCAGCTGCTCTTCAAAGCAAAAACAGGCTACCTTGTTGAAGAATGCTCCTGCTTTGTTCGGCGTCACATTATACGTTGCCGTGCCCACCACCGGCGCATCACCTGTATTGGTTGCCTGGTAAAAAGCAAGGCCAGACTGCCCAACCTTCACCCTCATTTCCCTTTGCTCCGGCTGAAAATCCCAAGGAAGCGACGGGTTGGTATTGGCATCAAACCGCACGGTAATTTCTCGATCCAATATACGATCTGGCGCCTGCGTGGCAGCCTGTGTGGTCCCGCCATAGCCAGTTACCTGGCAAAAAAGCCGATATAGCGGAACCGAGGCAGCCGTAAGGCCTGCCATACCAAACAACAACGAAAGCACAATCAGAACAATATTGCGGTGCGATGTAGGAGATTTAGTCATCGTGCAAAAACCACCACTACTCTACCCAAATTTAACAAGCGTAACACCAAAGAAAATCAGCATAAAAGCGGCGACAGCCAACGCGACCGCAATGTTTTTTATTTTTTGGTGTCGATGTAATGGCGCATGTGGCATGGTTTGCAACCCTTAAGACGATGTAGCCACCGCAAGCGGCTCATCCACCACAGCTTTGGCACTTTGACGATTCATATGCGTGCAAGCAGCCATAGTCGGTGAAATGCGGCTAATGCTATCGGTCATGTAAAAATTCTGAATCACAGAATCCAACGGCGTTTTTTGCACCCGACCCGCCTTGCCAAAGGAAGCCCATTTTGCCCGAGAAACCACGTTAAAACTTTTCATATCAGGATGTTGTGCATAGAGCGCCTGACGCAACGCATCAAAATCTGCCAAGGCAAGCTTAGGCTGCACCCCTGCTAGTACATCGTTTAGAATCCGCCAATCCACCTTTGCCTCACCTGGAGGAGGCACCGCAGCATAAGCCCGTTGCACCCGCCCTTCGGTATTAAGATACGTGCCATCCTTTTCGGTATAGGCCGCACCAGGCAATACCACATCCGCTATTTTTGCACCACCGTCACCATGGTGTCCTTGATAAATCGTAAATGCCCCTTTATTGACCGTACCCAAAGCGCTTGTATCCACTTCATCCGCACCCAAAAGATAGACGCATTTCACTTTCTTTTGCTTAGATGCTTCCAATATCTCTGACGTTGACATGCCTCCTTTTTCTGGCACCAAACCAAGCGTAAGCCCGCCCACACGCGCGGCCGCGCGATGCAGCATATTATAGCCCTGCCAGTCTTTGCGCATGACCTTATATGCCTCACACAAGCGATAGATTTGTGACAAAATCATGGCGCCATCCTTGCGCGCGGTCACATCACTGCCCACTATTACCATAGGGTTCTTCGCTTTTTTCAGCTTGGCACAGAGTGGATGATTGCCGGCCACCAAATCCTCCAGCAACTGCGGATTGTTGCCCAACTCTTCCACCGGATAGGTCAGGTCCTCTTCTTCACCGATACGCGCTATGTGTAAGCCATTTTCCAGCCACGCCTTACGAATGCGTGCATTAATCAAGCTCGCTTCTTTACGCGGATTGGTGCCCACCAACAGGCAAAAATCCGCCTGCTCAATGCCTTCAATCGTCGTATTAAATTGCCAGGAAGCAGGCTTTTTCGTATCCAGCTGTTCACCGGCTTGGCGACAATCCACATGCGGCGTTTTAAGAGCCTGCATCAACTTTTGCAGCGCAAACATGCTCTCCACATCCGCCAAATCCCCAGCAATCGCAGCAATCTCCTGCGGTTTACACTTTTTCAGCTGCTTAGTCACCACCTCCAGCGCCTCTTTCCAGGAAACCGCTTTCAGCTTACCATTCTTACGCACATAAGGACGATCCAAACGCTGGAGTTTCAGGCCATCGCACGCAAAGCGGGTTTTGTCGGAAATCCACTCTTCATTAATCGCTTCATTCAGGCGTGGCAGGATACGCATCACCGCACCACCACGGCTATCAATACGAATGGCGCTCCCAACCGCGTCCAGCACATCCACACTCTCGGTATGGTCCAACTCCCAGCTACGCGCGGTAAAGGCATAAGGCTTGGAAGTCAGCGCACCCACCGGGCACAGATCAATCACATTGCCCGAAAGTTCCGAAGTAATGCCTTGCTCAATAAAGGTCCCCACCTCCATATGCTCTCCGCGACCGGTCGCCCCCATCTCGGAAACACCGGCCACATCGTCCAAAAAGCGGATGCACCGCGTGCAATGAATGCAGCGCGTCATGTGCGTTTTAATCAGCGGACCAATATCTTTATCCTTTACCCCACGCTTATTCTCTGCAAAGCGGCTACTGCCGGTGCCATAGGCCATTGCCTGGTCTTGCAGGTCGCACTCGCCACCCTGGTCACAAATAGGACAATCCAGCGGGTGGTTGATCAGCAAAAACTCCATCACCCCTTCCCGCGCCTTTTGGACCATCGGTGTATTGGTATGCACCACCATGCCATCAGCAGCCGGCATCGCACAACTTGCCGCAGGCTTGGGCGGGCCACCTTCAATCTCCACTAAGCACATGCGGCAATTGCCCGCAATCTTCAGCCGCTCATGGTAGCAAAAGCGTGGCACTTCCACGCCACCCTGCTCACACACTTGCAGCACGGTCATGCCGGGTTCAAATTCAATCTTTTTATTATTTAGCGTTAGCTCAGGCATAGGAGTATTTCCTACAGAAAGTATGCCCTTCTATTTAACGCGAGAACGCCTCAAGGTCTAGCTTTTTACGCACAAAAAGTCCAAAAAATCATCGTTCATGATTTTCCTGTTTTTGGAGTGCCTCGGTATGTTTTTTCTGCGCCTCGCCCAGTGAAATGGTTTCCTCGCCCTTGGTATTGCGTTTCACCTTATCCAACGCACCGAGCGCATCACCTCCCAAATCCTGCAGTGAATCTTTTAAGCGCGCCATATCCGCAATATAGTCCGCCTTATTGCCATGCGACTGTGCCTTTTCTGTATCCGCTACCGCGCGCGCGGCCAATTTCTCCGAGAGCGAATTCCCAGGCTCCTTAACCTCTTCATGCTCGCCCACCTCCTGCCCTTCGGCGTTGCTACTGCCCTCATCTTTGGAGCCCTTCTTGCCCTCCCCTTCTTCTAGCTCTTCACCAGAAATCGCCTTATTCGCCGCTTTTTTCTGCGCCTGCTCGCGGGCTTTTTCCTGCTGACGCAGCGCTTTGATATCCGACATATAGTCGGCACGATTCCCACGCGTGAGCCGCTCTTCCGTTTGCTCCTCTGCCATCTCGGTCAAATGCTGGCTATGGTCATACTCCCCTTCGAGATGTTTTTGCAGCCCCTCTTCTCCCAGGCCAAGATCCAGCGGTTTTTCTTCACCGGTTGCTTTTTTAAGCACCGACTTTAACGCCTGCAAGAAACCTTTCATCTGCTGCATATCCTGCAAGTAGTCGGTCAGCTTTAAGCGTGTTTGATCCTTACCCGTGGCCTGCTCTGCCTGCGTTTTGCGCTTCACCATAAAGGAAGGCTCTTTGCCACTTCCCTTTTGCGGCAATTCTTCCAACTCTAATTCATACTCACCAAGCAGGTCGCCCATCGCCTGCTGCAACTTCCCAAATCCACCCATTTTATTGGCCAGCTTGCCGAGTGTACGCTGGACCACACGACCAAAAAGGGTACGCATGGTCGAAGGTTGCAAATTTCTTACCGGCGTAAATTGCTGCTCTTTCGCATTGGTCAAGCCCAGCTGCAGCGTTTTGGGGTGAATCGCCCAGGCTTGCTTCGGCTGCCCTTTTTCCGGCTCAGGCGGTTGCGGCAGCTTTAAGAAATCCGCCAGCACGCGCATGCTAATGGCAGCCTTATACTCACGTAGACCATTGAGCACGGCTACCGTGCGCAAGCCAATCTCCGCCCGTGCTTTCGTTTTCGGGTTTAAGTGGAAATATTCCTCCAGCGGCACGGCCAGGGCACCCTCTTCGGCAGGTAGCACCGCCAAACCTTGCGACTGCTCCACAATCGTGCCCTCAAGCCCAAGCATTGCCACAAACTCTTCTGCCGTGATGCCCGCCTCTTCAAAAAGCGTTGCAATTTCCTCACGCCGTGCGTCACTCTGCAGCGCTTCTTCCGCCCTGGCAAGAGCAGCCTCGTTTTCCTTATCCTTATCGCGAAAAAACATGTGCCTGCCTTCTTCCCATCACCTTAGGTATCATAGGTCATATTATAGATGCGTGCCATGGAGGCTTTGAGTTCTTCTGGAGGCGCACCATAACCTGAAAAAAGCACCTCGCCGTAACGCTCAATATCCAGGCCAGCACCGTGGTTGACCAGCGCTAAAAAGGCCGTTTCCTTGGAAGGAAATACCTTAATAAAATACCAGGCATCGCGTGTTTCAGGCTCGTTTTCTTCAAACACACTACTAATCAGATACACATGGTTCTTCTGCGCTAAAATCTTGGCAACAAAGCCCTGACGTGGTGGCATATTTCTTCCTTATAAAGCCAAAGAGCTTAATGCATATCGCAGCATCTGCACTTGTCGCATGGTATCCGCCCTACTCAAGCCAGTATAGATGATATAGTCCGCATTTTGTAGCTTATAGGCCATCGGCCATTGTCGTTTCACTACTTGCCGCATGCGTTCCAAGGAAAGACCACTGCGCTTCTTCAAGCGATGATACTGCACATATTCCGGACAGCTAGTAACCACCACTGCGTCACATACCGCCACCGCACCGGTTTCAAACAGCAACGGAATATCCAGCACTGCCAAAGGCTTACGCTGCAAGCGGCACCGCTTGATCCAGTCCTGCCTTACATGCCCCACCAGCGGATGCAGCATAGCCTCAAGCTCACGCAGCTTGTGCCCGGAAGGGTCTGCAAAAACCTCATCAGCAAGCAGCTTGCGATCAATCGCCTCACCCTTCTTTGCTTCAGGAAGCCACTTGCCCACTAATTCCACCCCAGCACCTCCTTCGCCCAAAAGCCGATGCACCACCGCGTCCGCATCAAAATGAGCACCACACCGACCGGCAAGCGCCTTCGCAACCGTGCTTTTGCCCATCCCGATATTACCAGTCACCCCCACAATCAACATATATACCTCATGCGGGCGTAAGCGCTTCTAACACATGGTGACGCAGCGCAAGCGTCACCTCCGGCTTCACCCCAAACCAGCTCTCAAACCCGGGAGCTGCCTGATGCAGCAACATACCAAGCCCATCCACCACCGGGTTACTGCGCGCCTGGGCTGCTTGCAGCAAGGGAGTGATAAGCGGTGTATAGACAATATCCGTGACCAATGCCTCCTGCGACAACGCGTCCAACCTTATCTCCAGCGCAGGCTGCCCATGCATACCCAGCGATGTGCTGTTCACAAGCAGGTTCACGCCATCCAAGGCCGCGTCTTTCTCTTCCCACGGCACCACCTTCAAGCGCCCAGCCTCCATGCCCGTATGCTGGCCAAGCATCGCCACCAGTGTCTCTGCTCTTTCTAGCGTACGGTTGGTCAGAATAATCTCCGGCACTTTGAGCGATGCCAGCGCAAACATCACCGCGCGCGCAGCACCACCGGCCCCAAGCACCATCGCCGGTCCGGCTGCCATATCAAAACCAGGCGGCATATGGCTCGTCACATTGCGTGCAAAGCCCACAAAATCTGTGTTTGTCCCGAGCACGTACCCTTCATTGATGATCACCGTATTCACCG
>JANQHP010000010.1 GCA_028282625.1 Rickettsiales bacterium
TACGCATAACACGGATCAAGAGGTGATTCGTGCGGCGCTGCGGCGGGTGTTGCAATAGGCTGGCTTTTAACGCCTGCGCATTTGGTTGAATCGCTCGCGTTGCGTATTGATGCCGCGCTCTTTTCGGAAGAAGCGCTCTGCCCAGAACTCTTCTAAGCTTTTCTGGTTCCAATAGCCAAACGGGTGGTTGAGGTCTCCATCCAGCGTATAGTTAAGGGGGATCTCTCCGCCACCGCGTTTATTGGAGTTGAGCAATAGGTTGGCCTTTAAGTTGATGGCCCATTCCAGCAGGTCGATTTCTCCTTGCAGCCTTGCCGCAGAGAGCCAAGGGTGATTCAAGCGGAAATTGTTTAAAGTGACCACGCCACGGTCAATGGCAAAGAGCCCATCGATATAATCCAGGCTGCTCTGCCCGCGATGGAGCAGCCGGTGGCCCCAATAACGTACTTCTTTGATGGTTTCCAGCTCAGGTAGCAGTTCGGCTAACGCCAGAAGGTCAGCGCCATCAAAAAGGAACTGCCTGGAGATCAAGTGGATGCGCCCATCCAGCGACTCCATCCATTGCTGCGGGCTGTATCCCACCATGGCGATGCCACCGCTGGCGCTAAACTTGCCTTGCAGATTGTCGGTGCCAAAGGTGTTTTTCACAAAGAGCTGGGTGTCGATATTGCTGGCAGAGAAGCTAAAATTGAGCGAAGGACGAAGCAGGCCTGCGGTGCCGGTGGCGCTGACGCGGCCTTCATACAGTTTGGCTTGCGCCTGGTCAAAGTAGAACATGTTGCCATCTAAGTGGCCTTTGATATCCACGGATTGTAAGGGATAGCCATTGAGGAGCAAGGACTTCGCTTTTAGGTGGACGGTGCCGGTATAAATGGAGAGCCACTCCCAATCCAACCGTCGGTTGGACCATCTTGTAAAGGGACTGAGCGCTTCCACCTGGTCTGTGGCCGGTGGAGGTGTATCCCATCCAATCAGGCGTGTGATGAGGTCGTCGTTGAGCGATTCTGCCTCTATTTTGAGAGCAAAATCTGGACGCAAATGTTGCATGTCGAAGGTAAAGGCAAGCGAAATGGGTCCTTGCTCGGTTTGGAGCGAGGCGTTTTTGACCTCGAGGGTACCGGGATAAAAATGCAGCAAGGTCTGGATGTTGTTAAGTGCCACATTGTTCCAGGAAGCACGGTCGGCTTGCAGCGAGAGCAATAGGGTATCAAAGTGATGGTTGACGCGACGCAGCAGTGCGAAAAGCGCATCGCGTTTGGAGCGGGCCTGGCTTTTCATGCTGTTTGTGATGTAGTCAAGCGGCAGCTGGTTCACACGTAGGGCCGCTTGCGACAGGATTTTTTCTTCCTGCTTGGTGATTTGGGCTTGCCCAACGATGGATGTATTGTGGCTTTGAAACTTCACTTTTGGAAGCTGCATAAACGCACTGCCTACGATCACATCGGCCTCTAGCTGGTAGGGTTGTGTGGTATCGGGCAGGAAGGTGGTTTGCTTTTCCTCCAGCCATTGCACGAGCCACCATGGTTGCTGGCCTTCAATTTCAAGCGTGCTACGCATGGGCCATTGCGACGCCTTGCTGTGCAGCTTCAGGGTGGCCTGCCCCGGAAGGTTGGTCCATTGAAGCTGCTTGATCTGTGAGGCCTGTTGGCTGAACATGGCATCTAAGGTGAGGGCGCCCATCTTGGTGTTCTCCCACTGTGTTTGCTCCGCTTGTAAGGCAATTTCCCAGCGAATGCCTGGCGGCAACAGAGGGAGGGAAAACTTATCTTCTTCTTCCAGGTCGTTTTTATATTGGTCTTGCGCAATCAGTTCTTCTACCGAGAGCAGTGGCGGCTTGGTATCAAAGTGCATCTGGTTGAAGGCGAGCTTGAGCGCAATGGGGGTGATTTCATCAAAGCGCACATGGACCGCACCTTTTCCTTCGGTCGGTCCGGCGTTGATTTCTAGCGCGGTCATGGAAAAGGCTTTTTTAGACAGATGTATCTCTGTGGTGATGCGGGTTTTGTGGCGTGCAAACAGGGCATAGGCGATTTGCTCGAACACAGGGCCTCCGGTTGCCATATCCAGGGCAATTTCGGGATAGGATAATTCATCCCAGAACGTGGAAGAAAGCTCCGCGCTCCACTGGCCTTTGAGCTTGGGGTTGCGCAGTGCGTCACGCACCGACGCTTGAAGTGTAGCGGTGCTTTGCTTGTGGGCCAGGTGCATGGTGAATTGTGAAGTCCCTTCTTCTTGAAGCGCTTCGGCCTCTACTTGCAACCGTACGGGGTGTTTTTGTGTTGCATTGCCCAGCTGGGCTTCCAGCGCGAAGGGGCCTTTTTTGCCTTCTATGGTGAAGTCGGCCTGTTTTAAGGGGATGGTGTAGTGATAGGGTTTTTCTGCGGTGCCGGTGCTATAGCGTAGCACCGACTCTTTGAGGTGCATGTGGCCTTCTGTAAACAGGTTGCTTTGGTAGAGTGAGGTTAGCGCTGCCTCGCCTGTACCCGATTGCCAGTTTGGCGCTTGATGGGCAAGGTTTTCAAGATTAAGCGTGAGTTTTCCAAGCTCTATTTTATGAAAAGGTGTGCTGCCAATGAGCAGAGATGGCAGGTCAAAATAGAGCCGAAGACGTTTGGTAGAAAGCAGGTATGGGTGGAGACCGTTGCTTGTATTGGGAATGTGGACATGTTCCATCTCCACATACGGTGAGGGGAAAAGCTCAAAGCGCATGGCGCCCTCGATGGTCACCGGGCGGTCAAAGGTTTTTTGCAGGGTTTGCAGAATATCCTGTTGGTAGGCCTCCCACGCATGCAGGCGGTAAAAAAGAATCAGCCCCAGGATGGGTGTGATAATGAGTATGACCCCAAAGCCACGCACCAGGGAACGCAGTACGGTGAGTAATGGGATATGTGGCAGTTGCATCAGATGGAGTGGGGATCGATGGTCATGGAGCAAAATATGTTAGAGCATGCGACGCAGCACATTATGTTCGGGCCGGTCAAAGAAGCGATGCTTGAGTGCGCCTGCGATGTGCAGCGCGATTAACCCCAGAAATACATAAGGTGCAATGCCGTGAATATCGTGCGCCCACCCGGCAATTTCTGTGTTTTTTTCCATCAGTTGGGGGAGTTTCCAGCCAAACACCGAAACGCCATAACCCGCTGCTTCGGACATGATATAACCCGAAATGGGTACGGCCAGCATGGAAAGATACATCAAGCCCTGGACCATGTTTGCCAGCATACGCTGCAGGTAAGGGATGGTGTGAGGGAGTTCAGGCGCGCCGTGCCGGTGGCGGGCACTGATGCGCCAGAGCACGAGCAGCAACACGATCATGCCAAGCGATTTGTGCCAGCCATAGACGGTGAATTTATAGGGTGCGGTTTCCCTATCCAGCCCTTCCATCCACCAGCCAACGGCGATCAGCCCCAAAATAAGGATGGCAAGCACCCAGTGGAGTATGCGTTGCTCGCGTGCGTAGCGTCTGATGCGTGGGATGGCATAGTGCGGCATGGTGAGGTTCTCTATCCAATATGGTTTGGGCTTAGGGTAGCGCTATCCCACGGGAGATACAAGAGTGAGAGTGGGGTGGTGATTGGTTATTGGTGATTGGTCACTAGTGACTGGATGATGGAGGTGTTCCGTGTTCCGTGTCCCGTCATCCCGCGACACCGATCGCGGGATCCAGAGGCGGAGTGTTTGGATATATCTGGCTGGATACCGCGGTTAAACCGCGGTATGACGGGGTTAGGCAGTGCATGGGTACCTCAACCGGAGTGCGGTACGCACGACTAGGAGCAACGCGACGCCGAGCTTATGCGAGGGCGGGGTTGCAGGGGCAAGGCCCCTGCTTATAGAGAACACCCCCTCACCCGGACACTACGTGTCCACCCTCTCCCCCA
>JANQHP010000042.1 GCA_028282625.1 Rickettsiales bacterium
TACGCAGGAATTTGGCTATGAGGAGCTTTCGGTACCGCTTTTGGTGCGGGAAGCGGCGATGGTGGGCACTTCCCAGTTGCCGAAATTTGCGGAGGAGGCGTTTGAAACGAAGGATGGGCGGTGGTTGATTTCCACGGCGGAAATTGCGCTAACCAACCAGGTGCGTGAGACGATCTTGGATGAAAAGGCGCTGCCGATCCGCATGACGGCTTATACACCGTGTTTCCGTTCAGAAGCAGGGGCGGCCGGGCGTGATACGCGTGGGATGATCCGGCAGCATCAGTTCCAGAAGGTGGAGTTGGTGAGTATTGTAACGCCGGAGCAGGGTTTGGATGAGCTGGAGCGCCAAACCAAGGCGGCTGAAACGGTGTTGCAGCGTTTGGAATTGCCCTACCGTGTGGTGTTGCTGTGCAGCGGTGATACTGGGTTTGCGGCGCAAAAGACCTATGATCTGGAAGTGTGGATGCCAGGTCAGGCGCATTATCGTGAGATTTCCAGCTCCTCTTATTGCGGGGATTTTCAGGCGCGACGGATGCAGGCGCGCTACCGCAAAAAAGGCGAGGAGGGGGTGCATTTTGTGCATACGCTGAATGGTTCAGGTGTGGCGGTGGGTCGTGCGCTGATTGCGGTGATGGAGAATTATCAGCAGGAAGATGGCAGCATTGCGATTCCGCATGTGCTGCAGCCTTATATGGGTGGGATGATGCGCATTGAAGCTAGCGTGGCGCAGCAGGTGTGATGCAGGGAATGGATGCACTTCGTTCTTCTGCGTGTAAGCCGCTGCATGGACGCGTGGTGGTACCGGGCGATAAGTCGATCTCGCATCGCGCGCTGATGCTAAGCGCCCAGGCGGTGGGTACTTCGTATATTCATGGGTTGCTGGAGAGTGAGGATGTGCTGCATACGGCCTCCGCGCTAAGGCAGTGCGGGTGCAGTGTGGTGCAAGAGGAGGATCGGTGGGTGATCCAAGGTGTGGGGCCTTATGGTTTTGCTTCGCCTTCTACGCCGCTAGATTTAGGCAATGCCGGCACGGGTGCACGCTTGCTGATGGGTTTTTTGGCGGGCAATCGCGTAGAGGCGGTTTTTACGGGAGATGAGAGCCTATCTGGCAGGCCGATGGGGCGCGTGCTTACGCCACTGCAAGAGATGGGCGTGCAATATGATGCGCGGGAGGTGGATGGAAGGCAGTGCTTGCCGGTGAGTTTACACACGAGTGAGGCGTTGTGGCCGATTGCCTATCGTTTGCCGGTGGCTTCGGCGCAGGTGAAATCCGCAATTTTGCTTGCCGCACTGAACGTGCCGGGCAAAACGACGGTGATTGAGGAGGTGGCCACGCGGGATCATACTGAGCGGATGCTGGAAGCAGCAGGTGTTTTGGTGGAGCGCACGGAACAGGAAGATGGCGTGCATATTAGCGTGGGAGGGCCGGCGCAGCTCGTGCCACATACGTGGCATGTGCCGGCGGACCCTTCTTCGGCCGCGTTTTTTGTGGTGGCCGCTCTTTTGGTGCCGGGCTCGGATATCGTGCTGCCGGGTGTGTGCATGAATCCGCTACGCGCGGGGCTTTTTGTGGTGCTGCGCGAGATGGGAGCGGACCTTGTGCTCAAAAATGAGCGTACCGAAGGCGGGGAGCCGGTGGCTGATATTCACGTAAAACATAGCCAGTTGCGTGGGGTGAAGGTGCCGGCAGCGTGCGCGGCTTCGATGATTGATGAATATCCGGTTCTAGCGGTGGCAGCCGCTTTTGCCGAAGGTGCGACGCATATGGAGGGCCTAAAAGAGCTTCGGGTCAAAGAGAGCGATAGGCTTGCCGCGGTGGAAGCGGGACTCAAGGCATGCGGTGTGGCGTGTGACACGACAGAGGATAGTTTGAGTGTACACGGAAAGCTGGAAGTAGAAGGGGGCGGTGTGGTTGCTACCCACCACGATCACCGGATTGCGATGGCGTTTTTGGTGCTAGGCATGGCCAGCAAGCAGCCGGTCCAGATCGATAGCGGCGCGATGATTGCGACCAGCTTCCCAGGCTTTGTGGCGCTGATGAATGGCGTGGGTGGGAAGATAGAGGCGGCGTAGCGAAGACTGTATCTTGCTACTATTTTATGGTAGTATAAATGTGCAGATGAGGGTGGGTACTTACCATGAATATTAGAGAATTTTTGGAGCAGTTGGCGCAAGCACTCGGGCGACTAAATCCTTTTTCCTACCATGCTTCAGAGGAAGGTATGTCGGAGTGGTTTCCGTTAGAGCGTCGTGAGTTTCTGGGGCTGACAGGTAGTGCGGTGCTGCATACGGCAACCGGTGGTACGTCCGTTGTGGGGGGGGGCAGCATAGTGAGTACGGTAGCATCTGCGCCCATAGTTTCTGAACCTAAAACCATAGCTCAATCTTTTGTTTTTTCTCGTATTATTAACTTTTCTCGAGCAAAGCAGTTCATTGCAGAGGGCAACGCAGTATTAGAAGATGTTAGTAATCCATTTAAGGCAGAACTGATTTCTGCTGCAAGAAAAGCGGATGCAAACTTGTTAGTAAATCTAACAAGAGGGCGGAATATGAGCTTCATGCTTGGTAGAGAAGGGACGCTGGAAGAAATCGCATCGCCGGAATTTGAGACTTTTGTGCGTCAGCAATGGGAGGTGGCGCAGCACAGATTTCCGGAGGAGTGTTTGGAGCCACGTTTTAGGCAAATGGACCCGGTAGAGGTGATGCGGGAGGAGATTCACCGCATGCGGGACCCAAGCAATCCAAACAATATGCGTTATTGGGAAGAGGTGGAAGGCCCCACGCGGTTTGATATTGAGCAGCTGGAGCAGCGCATCGACGATTTTGTTCAGGAGCATGGTCTGGAGGAGAGTGCCCCAGAAAAAGAGCAAGGAGATGCACCGGAAGCAGAGCCATCGCCTCTGGAAATTCCAGGCGATATTTCCATCGTAGCGCAGAAAGCGGGGATGCTAAATCGTCCTCATGGGTATAATCTTACGGTTGCACGACTTGAAGGGGCGGGAAAGATGGAATCGCGAGCAGAATGGAGTGTGCGTACACGCGCGGTGGCAACGCAGATCCAGCTATTGCTGGATGAAGAGGGTAGCGTGCAGACGCCAAAGCCGCTTTCAATGGAGAAAGGCTTGCAGTTTAATAACGGGCGGATTGTGCTTTATGTGGAGCGTAGTAGTGAGGCAGATCGATTTTTAGAGGCGCAGTGTAAGGCGCAGGCACCAGTGCATTCGCCGGCTATGTAAAACATCTGGTCACTACAAAATAAAGCGTGAAAGGTCGTGGTCGCGCGTGAGGTCTTCCAGCGCGTTGTTGACATAGTCGGTGGTGATGGCAACTTGGTTGTTACCACCTTCGCCGGCGGTAAAGCTTTCTTCTTCCAGCAATTTTTCCATGATGGTGTGCAGACGCCTGGCGCCGATATTCTCCACATTTTGGTTCACCTCCGTGGCGATGGCGGCGATGCGTTTGACGCCCTGATCCTCAAAGCTGAGCTCCACGCCTTCAGTTGCCATCAGCGCAACATATTGCTTGGTCAGGCTGCCTTCTGGCTCGGTCAGGATACGCAGCATGTCTTTCTCGCTGAGCGGGTTCAGCTGCACACGGATCGGCAAGCGTCCCTGAAGCTCGGGCAGCAGATCAGAAGGCTTGCTGACATGAAACGCGCCGCTGGCAATGAAGAGGATATGGTCGGTTTTGATCGCACCATATTTGGTGGAAACGACCGTGCCTTCGAGCAGCGGAAGGAGGTCGCGCTGCACACCCTCGCGGCTGATTTCTGCGCCGCTGCGTGCATCGTTGCGCGCCGATATTTTATCGACCTCATCCAAAAAGACGATGCCATCATTCTCCGTTAAATCAATGGCTTGCCGCACGACTTTGTCCTCATCCAGCAGCTTGTCGCTTTCTTCCTGCATCAGGATATCGTAGGCCTCGGTGATGGTCATGGTGCGCGTTTTGGTGCGCCCGCCCATGGCTTTGCCCAGCATGTCATTTAAATTGATCATGCCCATCTGTCCGCCTGGCATCCCGGGGATATCCATGGTGGGGAGGGAAAACCCACCGGCATCTTCCACGTCGATGTCGATTTCGCGCTCAGCAAGCTGGCCATCCCGCAACATCTGACGAAATTTTTCACGCGTTTCCTCGGTGGCCTGGTCGCCGACCAGCGCATCCAGCACACGGTTTTCAGCGTGCAGTTCCGCCTTGGCTTTGACCTGTTTACGCATCTGCTCTTTCACCAGGGCCAGCGCCTGTTCCATCAAATCGCGGATGATGGAATCCACATCGCGGCCGACATAGCCGACTTCGGTGAATTTGGTGGCTTCGATTTTAACAAACGGTGCATCGGCAAGCTTGGCCACGCGACGCGCAATCTCGGTTTTACCGCAGCCGGTTGGCCCCACCATCAGGATGTTTTTAGGCAGAATCTCCTCACGCATGGGCGAGGGCACCTGCCGCCGGCGATGCCGGTTGCGCAGCGCAATGGCCACCGCGCGCTTGGCATCCTCCTGGCCGACGATGAAGCGGTCCAGCTCGGCAACAATTTCGCGTGGGGTAAGCGTGGTCATGCAAGGATATATAGTGCAAAGATCGGCAAACACAAGCCCTGTGTAACACAAGCCCTGTGTGGGAAGGATTGTGTGGGAAGCGCATGCTGCCTTTTGATGGCGTGAGTGGGGTAAAAGTGGTGTGAAGTGAGAAAAATGGTGTAAAAAAACCATCAAAACACCAATAACAGGTAAATTTGGTGTTGACAGAGAGAGGGGGTCTTGGTAATTTTAACTTGTTTTTCACGCTCCATGTTTCAACTAGCGTGTTCTGTGGCCAACTGCCACGAACATTGTGAAGGTAAAAAAAGCTGTTCCCCCGGGAGAGTGGTTACCGTGTTGTTAAGGGCGTGAAGGACTATTCCCGCATGAAAGGAGTACAATCATGCGCATTTTCGTTACTCTGGCCCTGATGGGCCTATTTTTGACTTGTTCCACCACAACTACCGCTTGGGCTCAGGGTGGTGACGATATTCCTACTCAAGGTCCAGGCTCTCCGACACAAGCTGCGCCTGAGCAGTGGGAGGACCTGTACGGACCTGTTCCTGAAGGCTGTTATCGGTTCCGCGAGTTTGTATCGGATTGCGGTTTGTGTACGGGAACGTGGAATTATCTGGGCACCGAGATTACTTACGACCGGGGGCCACTATACAAAGATGTGGAGGTATGTGGAACAGACGACATAACCGGCGGTGGAAACCAAACTTTTTTGGGCTATCGATGTACTGTGGATCCAACGTGTGGTACATTCACAAGTCCACAAAAAACGACTAACCTCAAGGATAGCTTCCCCTTTCTGTTTGATGCAGGGGGGAATGTTATCAACCTCTCCATCAGCCAAAACACAGCGCTGATGGAGAAGTATTCGCAATTCCAAGACTTCCAAATTCAACTTGTTGGTGACCACGAGGTGGCCTACATTAGCGGGGCATGGGTCATGCTGGCCTACGAGACCCCCTGGTCCAAAAAGATCCAGTGGGTGCTGGTAACACCAGCGCTGGAAATGGCCTTGGTGGACTTGTTTATTTCAGAGATTCCATAATTCCAAAACGGTGTGGGTACGCCTTCACCTTCACTTCCTAGCCTAGACTAGGGCAGCGAGGCCTCTCTTTATGGGAGGCCTTGCTGTTTTTATGTATTGATAACTGCTTCCATTCTAAAAACACCAATAAAAATCAATAATAGGTAAATTTGGTATTGACAGTTTGGTGTTATGTTGATGCCAATATCGGCATAGCAGCCGGTGCGCAGAAAGGCTGTAAACACACCCCCCACCACACATCGATAGCCATAACGAAAAAAGGGAGCGCCGAAGCGCCCCCTCTCTGACCCCATTCACCACCAACAGCGTTGGTGGGCAGGGTCTGATTTGTGGTTGTTATGTGGTTGTGGAACGTCCCTGAAAGAGCGCTCCGTTGTTATGGTTGCTCACCTACTCGCCGCACGGGCGGCACTCGGTGACCCACCTTAGTGTTCTCTCCCATAAGGGAGGAACCCACCAGACCCGTCTTTTGCAGTCAAACGAGTACAGGTACGGAGTACCGTTGTAGTATGTCGAACAACCACCGCAAACGCTACCGATCCTTGATACGTGTGAAAACTCACAGCTCCAGCCGCCGTCTGTATTCAGGTCCGCCCAGATGTGTGACGGCGCACCTTCCGATGATGCGCCGTCAATCTCGGGATCAGGACCCAAATCCGTCGGATTCTGGGCAGCAACCATTGTGGTGGTCAGCAATGCTAGACTGAATTCGGGGCGCAGAATCGCACCCAATAGCGTTTTCGGTGGACACGTCGAGACCGGTGTTGCCACCGGCCCCAACAGCCATGATGGTGTAACCGCCTCAACCTCTGTCTGAGCGCTGGGCGCCCAGACATCGGGTTGGGGTTCTGCTGCCAGCAGGCCGCTGGCGGGGAAAAGAAACAGGCCCATGAGGACCAGGAAACTGAACAACGTTTTCATGATTTACTCCTAAAACGTTTTCAGACCTCGATACGGAGGTTGGTTGTGCCTCGTCCCTTCTGTAAAGGTGGTGAGGCGTTTTCGTTGGTGTCCAACTTCTTCCACATCCATTTCCACATAAACCACATAACAATACACATGACCGTGCCTTCTAGGCATGCACCGTGGTGCTGCTCAGGCTACGGATGTGATGATGTCCCTGCAGTTGCAGCGGAAACTTCTACGGAGTAGAAGAAGAACAACTATATGAATACAATAAAAAGGTGTATAAATCGTTAACGAGTAGAATAAAAAGGAAAAAAGTGCAACTAGAGATGTGTTGGGTTGGGGTGGATGAGGTATGTGAAGGACGATATGCATAGGACTGGATCCCGTGGTTGAACCACGGGATGACGTTTTTTAAGTGCACCCCCTCACCCTAACCCTCTCCCCCGTTGGGGAGAGGGGATATTGCGGCGGCTGCGGCGGGCTGCCGATCG
>JANQHP010000069.1 GCA_028282625.1 Rickettsiales bacterium
ACAAAGCCTTTAAAGTCGATGACGAGCACATCACCCTTCTTGGCCGCCCGTGCTTTTTTCGGTGGCTGATGGTCCTTGGAACGCGCGGCAATTTCTGCCATCGCTTCTTTCTTATCCGCAGCAGAAAGGGTCACCTTTGGCCGGGAAATTTTGAGCTTGCTCACGTCGCGCTCCGGCACTTCCGGCAAAATTTCGCACTGCATCGTATAATGCAAATCTTTGCCCTCTTCAAAAGACTTCACTTCAATCTTAGGCGTCATCGCCGGACGCACTTTCTCCTTGCTAAGCGCCTGACGCGAGGTTTCATCCACCAACAGCTGCAGCACTTCACCCAGCACATTCTTGCCATGTCGTTGCCGCACAATATCCATCGGCACCTTGCCCGGACGAAATCCGGGAAGCTTCATCTTTTTGGCAATCGCCTTCAACCGAGCTTGAATTTTCTTGGAAACCTCATCGGCCCCAATCGTTACATCGTAATCACGCTTTAAATCTTTTGCTAGCGTTTGCTTGACCTGCATGCTTTCTCCTCTGATATGTAGCCTTTTATGCTTGTGCAACAAAGGTGGTTATACAAAGAGCTTAGGCTCTTGGCAAGCAGACTCCGTGTTTTATTTTACCTCGGCAGCAGAGGCTTTTTGGTAGACATAAAAATCCGCAAAATTCTCTTCCGGATAAGGATTCTTCTCGGTGTGGATCAACTCCCACGCCCCAAAATCTCTGGCCACATCCTCAGTAAACAAACGATGCCGCACATGCACACTATCGGTCACCGGCTCATCTTTGTTGGAGCTCAGGATAATCACATAGCGCGACGCCAGTGAAAACAAATGCTGCAAATAAGCACGGTAGGTTTCATCTTCCACCACATGAAAGAGCACATCCAGCGAAAGGGCCAGCTCGGCCTTAGGCACCGCCTGCACGTCAAAAGCCGCCGGATCATAGACCCTAAACTGCTTGGTTGGGTTATCCGCAAACTTTTTGGTACAAAGTGCCACCGCGCTCGGGGCAATATCCAAGCCCGTGTAAGAAGGATAGCGCGCAAGGCTCAGCTGGTTGCCATCACCACAGCCCAACTCTATCACGCTTTGGATGTGCTTTTCCTCACAAAAGTGATTTAAAAAATCGGCCTTAAAAATAGAAAACTTGCCGTAAGAACCCTGACCGGAGCTACGCCCTTTGCGGTAGCGCCTTTCCCAATAGGCCGAAGAATGCTTAAATCGCTTCTTCTTGCACCAAAATGAAAGGGTTTTTAGCATATTACTTCCTATGAATTCCGGCCTAACAATCGTTATATGGCTTTGCCATCTAAAGCCTCAAGCGCATAAGATGGATGGTGCGGACGAAGGGAGTCGAACCCCCACACCTTGCGGTACCAGGACCTAAACCTGGCGCGTCTACCAGTTCCGCCACGTCCGCACGTACACCGGATAAAAAACGGGCTCACCTTACTCACCACCACACCAGATTGCAATATCACTCTTAAAAATCTTCCCCGCCCCCTTCCGGGCACCAAACCAGCGCCTATACTGACCTTATATTGTCATGTTACCTGGCACGATGAGAGGAAAATATATGCCTGAAACCACACCACACCTTGATATTGCCCTGCTACAAAGCAACCAGTCGCAAAAGGAAATCACCGCCAACGCGGCCTTTGCCACACTGGATGCGTTGCTTAACACCGCCATATTGGACCGCGACCTAACCGCGCCACCGGGCTCACCGGCAGAGGGGGACCTCTATATCCCTGCCAGCACCGCCACCGGCGACTGGGCTGGGCAGGAAGGCAAGATCGCACATTATCTGAACAGCGCCTGGGCCTTCATCACCCCGCGTGAAGGGCTCACACT
>JANQHP010000103.1 GCA_028282625.1 Rickettsiales bacterium
GCAGGCCGCCTGCGGCATTTTGACCGCCCGTGGTGGCATGACCTCCCACGCGGCCGTTGTCGCACGTGGCATGGGGCGGCCATGCGTCTCCGGTGCCTCCGCGCTGCAGATCTCCTACCAGGACGCCGTGCTGCACGTGGGTGAGCAAACCTTTAAAGAAGGCGACATTCTCACCATTGATGGCAGCACCGGCGAGGTGATTGCCGGCACCATCCCCACCTTGGAGCCCAAGCTGAGTGAGGATTTTGCCAGCATCATGGCCTGGGCAGATGATGTGCGAAGCCTCAAAGTGCGTACCAATGCCGAAACACCTGAAGATGCCCGTGTGGCCGTGCGCTTTGGCGCCGAAGGCATTGGCCTGTGCCGCACCGAGCATATGTTCTTTGATGCCGCGCGCATCACCGCCATGCGTGAAATGATCGTGGCCGAAAATCAAGAAGCACGCGCGCAAGCCATTGCCAAGCTCCTGCCTTACCAGCGCGAGGATTTTGTGCAGCTGCTCACCATCATGGAGGGCAGGCCGCTCAATGTCCGCTTGCTGGACCCACCGCTGCATGAATTCCTGCCGCATACCGAACAAGATATGCAAACCGTGGCCGATGCGGCCGGAGTTACCATCGAGAAAGTGCGGCATCGCGCTAGTGCGCTGAAGGAAGAAAACCCCATGCTTGGCCATCGCGGGTGCCGCCTTGGCATCAGCTATCCTGAGCTTTATGCCATGCAAGTCCGCGCCATGGGCGAGGCTGCCGTGCAGGTACAGCAGCAGGGCATCAAAGTGCAGCTTGAAATCATGATTCCGCTGGTGATGCATGAAAAAGAGCTGGAAATTCTGCGTACCCAGGCAGAAGAAACGATTGCGGCGATTGAAGCCGAAGCCGGACAGTCCATCCCGCATCAAATCGGCACGATGATCGAACTACCGCGTGCGGCTCTGCGCGCAGCCACTATTGCAGACCATGCGGAGTATTTCAGCTTTGGCACCAACGACCTGACTCAAACCACGCTGGGCATTTCGCGCGATGATGCTGGCGGCTTTTTGCAAGAATACACCAAGCAGCATATCTTAGAAAAAGACCCCTTTGCCGTGCTGGATGAAGAGGGGGTCGGCGAACTCATCACCCTGGCCACGGAACGCGGACGCGCTACACGCGCGGACTTAAAGCTTGGCATTTGCGGGGAACATGGCGGTAACCCTGCCTCCATCGCCTTCTGCCACCGCGCCGGGCTGGATTATGTTTCCTGCTCACCCTACCGCGTGCCCATCGCGCGCCTGGCCGCCGCCCAAGCTGCTCTGGCAGCAGGCACCGGCGCCACCGCCCGTGCCGAAGCGGCGTAACAAATCGTTATGCTCTCACGGCGCTTCTTCTATCCGCTTAGCACCCTCCCATGCATGGTTGAATTGCTGACGATAGCTCGCCGCCAAGGTCGCGTTCTCAATTAACAAGACACGCACAATCGGCTCCCACAACATCATGCCGCACTTATCGCGGTAAACAAAATAAGGCACCGTACTAAACTGGGCCGCGCTAACATAGCGGTAATGCTCTGGTGCATCCAGCAGCATGGTATCCCCCTGCTTGATCAGCAAGCGGCTTTCAATGCCTTTATGTTGCCAACGCTCCAGATATTTTGTCACGCGCACCTCGTCGATAGCCATAAACCGTCGTTCGTCAATGCCATTGGCGCGCAAGATCAACCCTCTGTCTAACGTGGATTCAATATCATCCATCAAGCGGAAAATCGCCTCCTGACCCTCAAACATCGTGACCTGGATACGCTCACCCACCAGGCGCACACCCGGCCCCTCGGTAAACTCCACACCCGCATGTTCAATGCTTTGTGTGATCGCCCGCATCGTATCTTCCCGCGGCTGCACCCTTCCGCGTTCCATGTTGGCAATCGCCGGCTTGGAAATGCCCGAAGCATCTGCCAAATCCTGCTGGTTCCACTTTAACAAGGCCCGTGCGGCCTTAATTTGCTCCACGGTCGCCATTATCTTTCTTTGCTCCTATACCAAAAATATCCGTCTATTCCCTTGAAAACACACTCTTTATTCCCTTTCTTGCGCTTGCGCCCCCACTAGAAAGTATACTTATAATATATTTAAATATTGTAAAAGTTCTTCTTTGTCCAGTGGTTTGTTGC
>JANQHP010000150.1 GCA_028282625.1 Rickettsiales bacterium
CCAAATTTCCCGAGAAATCCGCGCTGGAAGTGATTTTGACCACCCTGCATTCCGGCGGCAAATTCAGCAACAAAGCCTATCAAACCTCCGGCGGCCTACACGGCGTCGGGCTTTCGGTCGTCAACGCGCTTTCTTCCGATCTCGAAGTGGAAGTCGCACGCAACAAGCAGCTCTGGCGGCAACGTTATGCGCGTGGCGAGGTCCAAAGCAGCTTGGAAAATCTGGGCAAAGTCGCCAATCGACGCGGCACACGCATCCGCTTTCGCCCCGATAGCGACATTTTTGGCACACGCGCACGCTTTAAAGCCGCCAAACTCTACCGCATGGCGCGTGCTAAAGCCTTCTTGTTTAAAGGCGTGGAAATCCGCTGGTCGTGCGATCCGGCGCTGCTTGGCGGGGCCGAAGAAGTACCCGAAAAAATGGTGCTGCACTTTCCTGGCGGGCTAAAAGATTACCTCCACACGCTGGTCCCCGCCTCAGAAAACACGCTAACCGAAATTTTTGCCGGCGAGGCCGAATTGCCCGAAGGGCAAGGCCGCGTGGAATGGGCGGTCACCTGGCCGCTGCGTGCCAGCCTCGCTGGAAGCTATTCCTACTGCAACACCATCCCCACACCGCAAGGGGGCACGCACGAAACCGGCCTGCGCAGCAGCCTCTACAAAGCCCTGAAAGATTACGGCGAGATGGTACAAAATAAAAAAGCCGCGCAAATTACCGGCGACGACGTGCTGCCGCATGCCTGCGCCGTGCTCTCGCTTTTCCTCCGTGACCCGGAGTTTCAAGGCCAAACCAAAGAAAAATTGGTCAACACCAAAGCGGCCCGTTGGGTGGAAAACGCGATCAGGGACCATTTCGACCACTGGCTTGGCACACAAACCGAAGCCGCCACCACCCTGCTGGATTATGCCGTGATGCAGGCCGAAGAGCGGCAAAAAAAGAAGCAAAAGCGAGAAACGGTTCGTAAAACACTGGTCCACAAACTGCGCCTGCCCGGCAAGCTGGCCGATTGCACGCAGGAAGCCGCCGAGGGCACCGAGATTTTTCTGGTGGAAGGCGACAGCGCAGGCGGTTCCGCCAAGCAGGCACGCGACCGTGCCACCCAGGCGGTGTTGCCGCTACGGGGTAAAATCCTCAATGTGGCCAGCGCCACGGTGGAAAAAATCCGCGCCAATCAGGAAATCAAGGATATGCTGCTCGCACTTGGATGCGGCTCCGGCACGGACTATGAAGCCGAAAAGCTCCGCTACGAAAAAGTGGTTATCATGACCGACGCCGATGTCGATGGCGCGCATATCGCCACCTTGCTCATGACCTATTTCTATCAGGAAATGCCGCAACTCATCCAAGGCGGGCATCTGTATCTGGCGCAGCCACCTCTGTTTCGTATCACCCAAGGAGCTAAGCATTGGTACGTCCAAAGTGAGCAGGAGCGTGAAACAATACTGGGCACGCTTGCCAGCAAAAAAGGCAAAATAGAAGTCGGCCGCTTTAAAGGGCTTGGCGAGATGACCCCAGCGCAGCTCAAAGAAACTACCATGCAGCAAGGGTCGCGTACCTTGCTTCGGGTGGAGATTGCACCGGAAGAAACCCACGCCACCCAAACACGGGTGGACCATTTGATGGGCAAACAGCCGGAGCTGCGTTTCCGCTTCATACAGGAGCAGGCGCACGCGCAAGGGCAGGCCCTGTGGGATAATCTGGACGTATAAGCAGCGCACACCATGCTACAGGCCAAGCAGCTTCATTATACGATTGATCACACCCCGATATTGCAGGATATCTCGCTTAGCATTGCCTCAGGAGAGATTGTGGTCATCTTAGGCCCTAACGGTGCAGGCAAGTCAACCCTCTTGCACTGCCTGACCGGTGTGCACACGCCGCAATCGGGGGATATCTCTTTTCACGGCCAGCCGCTTGCAACCTATAATCCCCTGGAACTGGCCCAAAAACGCGCGGTGATGACCCAAACCAGCCAAGTCACTTTTCCCTTCACGGTGATGGATATCGTCCTCATGGGGCGCAACCCACATGACCAAGGGCAAAACACCATGAAAGACCAGGAGATTGCCGAGCAAGCCCTTAAAAAAATGGACGCATGGCACTTAAAGCAACGCATCTTCCCTACCCTTTCGGGCGGCGAGCAGCAGCGCGTGCAATTGGCGCGCGTGCTTACGCAAATATGGGAAACCGCAGAAGGCTATATCTTCCTCGATGAACCCACCTCCGCGCTGGACCTAAAACATCAGCACCAATTGATGCAGCATCTGGTCACACTGGCCAAGCAAGGCATGGCGGTGATCGCCACATTGCACGATATCAATCTGGCCGCGCGCTACGCCACGCGTCTGCTGATCCTCAAAGAGGGCCACCTGCTCTATGACGACCTGCCGCACGCGCTGCTGCAGCCACACATCCTTGAGGAAGTCTTTGAGGTCACACCGCACATTGTGCCGCATCCCACGCAAAACCGCCCGGTGGTATGCTTTTAGATGCCCGCAGATAAGCCTGCTAAGCCATCGCTGCTGCGCAGCTGATTTCCGTCATCCCGCGGCACCGACCGCGGGATCCAGCCCCCTTCTTTCTATAAGCAGGGGTCTTAACCCCCGCACCCCCGCCAGCGCATGGGCGCCGCGTCGCCTTGCTCCTAGTCGCACGCTACTAAAGCGTGCTCCGGGATGTATCTATCCCCTCTCCCCCGTGGGGGAGAGGGTGGGCACATAGTGTCCGGGTGAGGGGGTATTTTCTACCTCTGTCATTTTAGCTAAAAGCGTATCAAAGAAGCGCCCCAGGTTAGCCCACCGCCAATGGCAGGCAACAGCAAGAGATCCCCACGCGTGATGCGCCCTTCCTGCACGGCATGCGCCAACGCCAAAGGAATAGAGGCCGCCGACGTATTGGCATGCTCGGCCACGCAGCTAATCAAACGCGTCTCCGGCAATCCCATCTTTTGCATGGTACGGGTCAAAATCCGTTGATTGGCTTGATGCGGAATCACCCAATCCACCTGGGAGGCCTCCATACCATGCGCGCTCAAAAGATGCTGCATCATCCCCGCCATTTTTTCCACCGCATGCTTAAACACCTCTTTGCCCGTCATGCGAAGCTTGCCCACCGTGCCGCTGGAAGAAGGCCCGCCATCCACATACAAAATATCCTTCAAACGCCCGTCAGCGTGCAGCTCACTGCCTAGGATGCCACCATCCCCCTGATCACGCGCCTGCAACACCACCGCGCCTGCACCATCGCCAAACAACACACACGTGTTGCGGTCTTCCCAATCCACGATGGAAGAGAGCTTATCCGCACCGATCACAAGCACCGTCTGGTACATGCCGCTACGGATAAACTGATCGGCGGTCGTCAACGCATAGACAAAACCGGTACACACCGCCTGCACATCAAAGGCAGGGCAGCGCACATCCAGCGCCGCGCCCACACAGCATGCGACCGAAGGAAAGGTATGGTCCGGTGTGGTCGTGGCCACCAAGATAAGATCAAGCGCGTCGGGCGTCAGTTTCGCATCGTGCAACGCCTGGCGGGCGGCCTGCACAGCCATATCCGAGGTGGTTTGGGTATCAGCCGCCAAATGGCGCTGGGTGATGCCGGTACGTGTGCGGATCCACTCATCGCTGGTCTCCACCTCTTTCGCCAACATATCATTGGTCACCACACGCTCAGGCAAATAGCTCCCACACCCCTTGATATATGCACGTTGGGTCATCGCAGCTACTCTTGTATCGGCACGTCGCTTTCAAACCCTTCCTCTTCGGAAGGAATATGCCCGGATTCCACCATTTCCTTTAAAATCTGCGTATTAATCTGATGGGATGCCAGATTTTCCGCCACTTCAATCGCACGCATCACCCCAAGCACATCCGTCCCACCATGGCTTTTGACCACAATGCCGTTCAGGCCAAGCAGCATCGCACCGTTATATTGCCGCGGATCAAATTTCTTTTTCAGCGCCAGCAAGGTGGGGCACATGAAAACCACCCCAAGCCAGGCAAGCGGTGAACGCGCAAAGGTCCGGCGCACAAAATTATTCAGCATATGCGCCGTGCCCTCAGCGGTTTTAAGCGCCACATTGCCGGTAAACCCATCGGTCACCACCACATCCACCGTGCCCTTACCAATATCATCCCCTTCAATATTGCCATAAAAATGAAGGGGCAGCTCACTTTCCCGCAGCAATGTGGCCGCCGCACGCACCGCCTCATTGCCTTTCATATCCTCACTGCCAATATTGAGCAGTCCAATGGAAGGGTCTTTTTTGCCCAGCAGAATCCGCGCAAACGCATCTCCCATCACCGCAAATTCAAAGAGATTATTGGCATCGCAACTCACATTCGCACCCAGATCCAGCACCACGCTCGCACCCTTTTCCGTCGGAATAGCCGTGCCAATCGCAGGGCGGTCAATGCCCGGCAAGGTGCCCAGAAGAATCTTCGATAACGCCATCAAGGCACCGGTGTTGCCACCCGAAACCAGCGCTTGCGCCTGTTGATCGCGCACCGCGCGAATGGCCATGCCCATGCTGGAATGCCGCCCTTTACGCAAGGCGGCCGAAGGCTTTTCTTCGTTGGAAATATGTTGATCGGTATGAAACAGCGTGCTGGCCCCCTGCAGGCGAGGCATACGCTCCACGATAGGAAGCAACTGCGCTTGATCACCAAAGATCAAAAACTCAATATGACCCTTTTTCTTCAATGCCTTATCCGCACCCTCCAAAATCGCAAGAGGGGCGTGATCGCCTCCCATAGCGTCCAAGGCGATCGTGATCTTTGCCATATCTTTGGACACTATAGGCCTAGTATAACCGTTGTGAAAAACAGAAAGCTAAAGCGTTTCCGCTTCCGTTTCATCGGCCGCGTCCGACGCCACAGGCTCGATCACCACCAATCGCCCGTTATAATACCCATCCGGGGAGACATGATGAGGCCGGCTGAGCGTGCCGCTTGTGGCATTTTCCACCACGCTGGTGCTATCAAGCGCATGGTGCGAACGACGCATATTGCGTTTGGATTTGGACGTTTTTCTTTTGGGGACCGCCATGGTTGCCTCTTTACTACCGCTTTAAAATATTTTTTATCATGCGCCTGCACGTTTTCCTTGGTTTAGCTGTTGCATCAAGCCTCGGACTTAAGGATAATATCACACAGAAGTGAGGCTTTCCCTGCGACCAAATCATAGGAAGGCGTGCTTATAATACAAATGTAACAAAAAATCCAGCCCCTTTATTGTTATGATAGGTTTTCGTCTTTTTTCCGCGTTACTGTGCGTCTTTGCTGCCTGCACGCTCACCGCCTGTCAGGTCTACCAGGTGGAGCATCGCGGCCATATTACCGACCATCTTCCTCTGGAAAAACTGGTGGCAGGGCAGACCACGCGTGAACAAGTGCAAGAATGGCTGGGCTCGCCCTCCTCCACCAGCACGTTTGGGGAAGAAACCTGGTACTATATCAGCACCAAGCTACAGCAATCCACCTTCAGCGACTCCTATCTGCTTGAAAATCAGGTCATTGCCCTGATATTTGATGAAGAGGGCGTGCTGCAATCGGTGGCCTCCGATCAGGCGGAAAACCCGCGGCATATCGCATTTGCCGAGGAATCCACGCCCACAGAAGGCAACGAGATCACCGTGATCGAACAGCTGCTGGGCAATTTAGGCCGCTTTAATCCAGGAGATTAAACCTCGCCTCGCGCCAAAAAAGGGAGGCGCCTTATAGCGTGATGCCTTCCACCAGAGACTGCACCGCACCGGCCGATGCATCAAATGCCTGCTGCTCTTCTGCGTTTAGCTGCACCTCCACAATGCGCTCGACCCCACCAGCGCCAATCACCACCGGCACGCCAATATAAAACCCGTCAATGCCATATTCCCCGTCTAAATAGGCCGCGCAGGGCAGCACGCGCTTTTTATCCTTCAGATACGACTCCGCCATTGCAATCGCCGAAGCCGCAGGCGCGTAAAAAGCCGAACCGGTTTTGAGCAAGCCTACAATCTCTGCACCACCATCGCGCGTACGCTGGATAATCCCATCCAGTTTTTCCTGCGTGATCCAGTTCATCTTGACCAAATCCGTCACCGGAATGCCTGCCACGGTGGAATAGCGGGGCAACGGCACCATGCTGTCCCCATGTCCACCCAGCACAAAAGCGCTCACATCCTCCACCGAGACATCAAACGCCTCGGCCAAAAAGCAGCGGAAGCGCGCCGAATCCAGCACACCCGCCATGCCCACCACCTTATTCGCCGCAAAGCCCGTATATTCCTTCATCGCCCACACCATCGCATCCAGCGGGTTGGTGATCACAATCACAAACGCATCAGGCGCATGCGTTTTAATGCCGTCGGCCACCGAACGGATAATCTTGAGGTTGGTGCCGATCAAATCGTCGCGGCTCATGCCTGGCTTACGTGGAATCCCCGCTGTCACAATAATCACATTCGCCCCAGCAATGTCCGCATAATCCTGCGTACCCTTTAGTGCGGCGTCAAACCCTTCGATCGGAGCCGATTGCGCAAGGTCCAGCGCCTTGCCTTCTGGCATGCCTTCGACCACATCAAACAGCACAATATCACCCAGATCCTTAAGCCCGGCCAAATGCGCGAGTGTTCCGCCAATATTTCCTGCCCCAATCAGTGCAATTTTTGCTCGTGCCATCATGTGTCTCCTTGTCGTTGAACCCGCCTGCCAAGAGTTATATCACGCTTGCCCGGTGGCGCAAGACCGATTCTTTCTCTCCTCTGACCATGCCCTTCTATCCCCTCTCCCCACCGGGGGAGAGGGTGGACACTTTAGTGTCCGGGTGAGGGGGTCAACCTAAAAGAACATCATCCCGCAGCACCGACCACGGGATCCAGCGCCACACACCTTGTCATTCCACCAACCAAACACTCCCTACACCCACGCTAGCGAGAATGTTTGGAAACACCATGTTCGGTCTTATCCCAGTAATGAGGCCGCATCAGCAATTCCCACAGGGATTTAAAACTCGCGCCCACATGCAGCAGCCAGTAAAAAGGAAAGAAAGGCGCCATCCACAGCAAACGCCACCACCGGTCGCGTATAATCACCACCATGGCCATGATCATATGCACCGCAAGCGCGCCCCAAAGATTGGCAAACGCAATCCAGAAAAACCACTCCGGCAGCGCCACATTTTGCGTATAGACAAACGCCGAAAGAATCCCAACGGGAATCATGGTTAAAAAGACCACCGCCGGCGCGCCCACAAAAAGCAAAAACCCAAGCGTCCCGGTCCAGCCGGTAATGCGGATAAAGCGCAGCGGACGGCGCATATGCACCATAAAAGTCTGAATATACCCTTTGATCCAGCGCGAACGCTGCTTGATCCACGGCCAGATGCCAATGGGCGCTTCTTCCAAAGTCAGCGAGTCCATCATGCGGGTCACATAGCCCTGCTGCGCCAGACGGATCCCCAGGTCCGCATCCTCCGTCACGTTATAAGGGTCCCAGGCATGCAACGCATGAAGCACATGCAGCGGGAAATGGTTGCTCGTGCCACCAAGAGGAATCGGTATCTTGAGCTGCTGCAAGCCGGGCAGCATAAAGTGGAACCACGCTCCATATTCCAACGCGAAGAAACGCGCCAGCCAATGTTCGTTGCGGTTGTAATAATTCAACCGTGCCTGCACACAGGCAAGATTGGCCGGGCCATGTTTGAAATGCCACAAGGCTCCAAGTAACTGGTCGGGATCGGGTTGGTCTTCCGCGTCATAAATCACCACATATTCCCCGCGTGCAAACTGCAACGCATAATTACACGCCTTCGGCTTGGTACGCGGCAAGGAAGCGGGCACTGGTACAATCTGAAAATAACTCTCGCAGCGTTGCTGTTTGATCGCACGTTGCGTCTCCAAATCATCTTCTTCCACAATCAGCTTCACATCCAACCGTGTTTTGGGATAGTGCAGCTGCCGAATCGACTGCAGCAGCCTCTCAATCGTATGGGTTTTTTCCTGATAAAGTGGCACCAGCAGCGTATAAACTGGCAGCGACTTTTCTGGCCCCTGCCACAAGGGCGGAGGTTTGGCTTTGGTGCCAGGGCGCTTTTCCACCACCCATCCGGTGACAAAAAACAGCACCTTGGAAAGCAACGTCATCGCGTAAAACAAATTCAATACCAAAAACAACGTTGCCAGTGCCGCCGAAGAAACAGAAAGTAGTGCCACAAGCAGACCGATAAACAAAGCGATCGCCGCAAACGTACCACGCCCTGGCACCAGCGTACGCGCAGAAAGGGTTGCCTCTTCACGCCACAATTTTTCGCGCGCCTGAATATCATCGTTCTTGGCAAACGCCTCACGCAGCGTATGAAAGATATCCCGCGGCGTGGTCACCACAAAAGTGATCTGCTTTGCATCCAAAAACCGTTCCTTCGCCCATGCCTCCACCTCTTCTCCAGGGTGGGCTGTGGCGATATAAAGATGGCCGTTTTCCTCTCGCCATGGAAGGCACAGCAAACGCAAATAGGCCGGTCGATCCGCAAGTAGGAGCAACGATGTATCGCAAGGCGTTTCCTGCATGTCCAGAAAACCAAGCCCCTTATGGGAAGCCAGCAAACGGTAAAAATCCATCGCGCGCATCCAGCCATGGCTCGTCAATATCTCCCCAAGCAACCCGCCCTGGCTTTGCTGCAACCGAAGCGCTTCGTGCAAACGCTCCTCGGTTAAACAGCCGCGCTGCACCAGCAAAGTGCCAATACCAGAAGCAGAAAGGGCAGGTTCGTGGGTCATCGGCTCCGTTTAAAAACTCCACCAAAGGGCCAGCATCAACCCACTGCCCGCACCAGTATTGCGCCCCATCACATGCGTAAAGGCCCCGGTTTGCAAGGCAATATCTTCGGTAAAATGGTGCACCAGCGAGAATTGGGCTTTGAGCAAATCAAAATTTTCCGAGGTCGTGGCCAGGCCACTGGTCACTTCCGGCCGGGTCAGCGCGCGCGTATAAAAAAGCTGGGAAAGCCACATTTTTGTCTCACTGCTGCGGTAGCCCAGTGTTGCGTCCAGCCGCACTTGATCCCCTGGCGCCTCCATGCGATGACGGTACGCCGTTTCCACGCTGATAAAATGGTATTGCTCCCAAAAGCGCAGGCTTTTTCCCCAGAGCAAACGAAGCTCCGCGTCCAGTTGGCCGTTGCCCAGGCGCGGATTGTCTTTGGTATCATAGGGGCCATAAAGCTTCACCAGAGGCTGCAGCGAAAGAATACTCGTGGTTCCCTCATAAAGGGGCGTACGCGCAAACACCTCCATATCCGCCACACCCTTGGTGCGGCCACCGCCGATCGCATCGCTTTCAAGCCACTGAAAACTCGGGCTAAAACCAACCGTTAGCCGCTCATTCACCCCATATTCCATGTAAGGGTTATATTCCCATTTCGTGAAACGGGATTGGTCCAGCACATGGCCATCCACGTCAAAAACGGTATCGGTTTCGTACCAATAGAGATTCTGGATAATTTGCCACGCACCGGGCGTTTGCAACCAAGGACCTGCCACTGCCACCCACGGCACTACGCCAAGACAAAGAAGGCAGCATGCAAAAAGACGCATGAAAAATTTTCTACGGCCTGGACGCATCACCCAAGACGCATCCATGCGCGTTTCAGACTAGTGAAACGTACGATCAATATCAGCAATCGCGCGGTCAATCAGTGCCTCGGCCGCGTCATGGCTCAGATTTTCCATGATCAGGTTCCGCGCCACACCAATGGTAATATCCACGGCATTCTCGCGTATCTGGTTCACCACTTGCGTTTCAGTTTGCGTGATTTTCTCTAAGGCCGCTTCCGTAGCGCGGCGCACTTCTTCCTCCAGCTGCGTTTCCGCCTGCTTGATGATGCGTGCGGCCTCCTGCTTGGCATGGGCCACAATCGCCTCGGACTCTTCGGCCGCCTTACGCTGCTTGCGCTGATAGGAAGAAAGCAGCGCCTGTGCTTCATCCTTGAGCTGCACCGCGCTATCAATTTCACTGGAAATCGTTTCTGCGCGACTATCCAGCGCACGCACAATAAAACGCCCCACCGGACGAATAATCATACCAATAAACACGAAAAGTGCTGCGGCAACCCAAAATGACTCATCAAAATGCATCTTTTTCTCCCTTAAAAAAACTGCCTACCGTAAAACCCACGGCAAGCCATACTATGTTAACGCTTGTTGGGTGCGTCGTGTAAAAATTCTTTGGTGCATTTCTTGGCCGTTTTGGCATCAATGCGAAGCCCCGCAATTTGCTTGGCCGCGTCCGCTGCCAGTGTCGCGGTCGCATCCTCTATCTTTTGCTGCGCCTCTTCTTGCGCTTTTGCTAGCCCTTGCTCTGCTTTGTGGATCTTTTGCTGCATCTTCTTTTGCAGGTCGGCGTGTTGCTGGTCCAACTTCTGCTGCACATCCTGCTTGGCTTTGGTAATAGTCGACGTCGCTTTTTTACGCACATCCGCCAGCTGCTTGTGGTAATGCGCCTCCAAATCTTCGGCCTCTTTTTGCAAGCGCTCGGCCTCGCTTAAGCTACTGCTGATCCGGTTTTCCCTTTGCTGCAGCAAACCATGAATGCGGGGCAGCATCCACCGCACCACCAGCACGTAAAGCAGCAAAAACGAAATCGTCAGCCAAAAGAGCTGGGACGCAAAGGAAGAAGGATCTAACTGAGGCATCGTAACGCGAAAACTTTCTGTTCGTTAGGCACGGTTCTTAAAACGGCAGGCGTGCTTACATCAAAAACACGCCCACCGCTTTCATATCAATGCCCGCTATACGGCAAAAATAAGGATCAGGCCAATCACCAAGGCAAACAGGCCCATCGCTTCTGCAAGTCCGGCACCGATATAAACATATTTCGCAAGCTTAGGCTCCGCAGAAGGATTGCGCGCAATCCCGTTCAGCATCGCGGCAAACACCAGGCCCACACCAATTGCAGCACCCAGCATCCCCAATGTGGTCAAACCGGCGCCAACCAATTTTAGTACTTCCATTTCCATAAGACTCTCCTTTATGTGTGTAAAAAATAAAAAGATGAACGTTTAATGCATGTGTAACGCATCATTGAGATACACGCACACTAAAATAGCAAAAATATAGGCCTGCAGCAGCGCCACAAAAATCTCAAAACCTACCAACACCGTGAGCAAGGCAAAAGGCAGCCAGCCAAGCGCCCAACCCAGACCAATCACAAAGCTTGCAATCACTTTGAGCATGGTATGCCCCGCCATCATATTGGCCGCCAAACGCACCGAAAGGCTGATCGGACGCGCCAAATACGCCACCACTTCAATAAAAATCATCAGCGGCGCCATCCACCACGGCGTGCCATCGGGAAGGAAAATGCGAAAATAATGCAGCCCGTGGCGCGCAAAACCAATACAAGTCACGCCCAGAAAAATCACCATCGCAAACGCGAATGTCACAATGATGTGGCTCGTCACCGTGAAGCTGTAAGGCATCATGCCAAGCAGGTTACACGCCAGGATGAACATGAAGAGGGTAAAAATAAACGGGAAATATTTGCGGCCATCATTGCCCACATTATCACGCACCATGTTCGCCACAAACTGGTAGCACAGCTCGGCCATCAACTGCCAGCGCGAAGGCACCAGCTCCGCACGACGCATGCCCCCACCAATAAACAACGCCACCGAAAACACCGCCAAAAACATAAAAAGGGACGCGTTGGTGAAGCTCACATCCACCGCACCCCATTGCAAGGGCACCAGGGGCTGTATTTCAAACTGCTGCAGTGGACCGTGCGCGCTATCAGACATAATGAGGCAAAACTTAAATGGCTATCAAATATCGTGTAACAATAAGGTCAATCGTTAGGTCAAAGGAGGCATTAGGTCGAAGGAGGGTACTTTTTAGGCACGTCCTCTTTCTGCTCCCTTGTTGCTAGCTTATAGATATTTAGCCCTCCAGCTGCAACCCCAAAAACAAAACCCAGAATAAAAAAGATTGGCAGCGTGTCCAGCCACCGATCCAGGTAATACCCACCAACCGTACCCACCGCAATACCCGCCATCAGCTCCACCCCCACACGGGTAGAAGAAACAGGCGTCGAAGCACGCGGTGCCCCTTTTTGTTGCTGCTGCACGCTGGCAGCATGGATCCGCTTTTTGAGGTCCTCAAGGCCTGTGTCTTGCGACATCGCTGCCGCTACTCTTTCTCTTTATCCACAGGAGCTTTGGCCGCCTCCTCTGCGGCAGCATCTGGCGCCACAAGGCCCGGTACAGCAGCCCCGGCTTCTTCCAGCGCCTCATCAATCGCTTTTTGCACGGTAATCAGCGTTTTGCGCTGCGTAAACGGCTTGCCTTGTATAAAAAGACTGGGCGTGGAATTAATATTCAGCTCCTTGCTGGCACGCACCTGCTGCTGCAAGAGCACCTCTTCTGCCGCGCTATCGCCCACACATTGGTCAAACGCCTCACCCGTAATCCCACCAATTTTGGCGATCGTGCGCAGCTGCGCCAACACTTCTGCTTCGGTACGCTGGTAGGCCCAGTTCTTTTGGGTCGTAAAAAGCGCGTCTAAAAAAGCATGCGCCTTATCGTGTTCTTTCGAACACTCCACCAGCTGTGCTGCACGCAATGCCGAAAGATTAAGCGGAAAGTGACGGTAGACAAAATAGACCGAACCATTTGCAATATATTGCTTTTTCAGCGGCTTCAACGTTTCCAGATGAAAATTCTTGCAGTGATGGCACGACAGCGACGCATATTCCACCACCTTCACCGGTGCGGCAGGGTCACCATAGACCACATCCATGGGCAGCGCATCTTCGAGCAGCGTCGTGTTGACCGGTTGCCATGTTTTGGTCGGCACTTGTGCGTGCGCGTGTAATCCAGGCAACATCCATGCCAGCGTGACGATCCACAAAGGCACAAAAAAAACGTATTTAAACATGATCAGGTTCTCCTGTGGTATTAGACACTGTGATAAGCGTGGGTGAGCAACCGAGACAAGGCCTGCTTAAGGGCCGGATCATCAATCTGTTGCATCTGGTTTTCCCATGCCTTGATTGTAGAATCTGGCACCGAGGATGCAACTGCTTTATTTGCTTCTAACGGCAAAGGTAACGCGGAAGAAGCAAGCGGCGCAGGCTCTTGCGCCAGAAGCTTGATCCGTTCCACCACCGGATAGCCGAAATACACCGCAATCCGCTCACGGATTTCATCGGTCTGGTGCTGCACGGCAAGAATATGCGCAGAATCCACGCCAAGCCTTAATGTGGCACGCTTTTGCCCAGGGGAAAACGTCACCCCTTCCACCCAACTATACCGGGCCATCTCGTGGCCCACAATATCTGGCCAATGCAACAACATCTGCATCCGCAGCGGCATATTGTCATCCATGTTTTTGGCCATAAAATGGTGAATAATAGTCCCGATCGGGCGCGCATGGGAACGTCGCTTTTTACGACGAACCTCATAAGGGCGAGGGTTTGTATTAGCATCAGAAGAAGGAGGTTTGGACATGGTGTTAGGCACTTAGCAGGCGTTTAATCGGCGCAAAACTTCTACGATGATGCGGCGTCACCCCATAAGCTGCGAGCGCTTGTCTATGTTGCTGGGTCCCATAGCCGGCATTACGCGCCCAGCCATAATGGGGAAATTGCTGGTCCAGCGCCTGCATCATCCGGTCCCGCGTCACTTTGGCCACAATGGAAGCCGCAGCAATAGAAAGTGACTTCGCATCTCCCTTGACCACCGCTTCCGCCTCGCAAGGCAAGGC
>JANQHP010000200.1 GCA_028282625.1 Rickettsiales bacterium
AGATGTTGCCACATATAGGTCGACTCATATAGCCCGTCACCGCTGATCTGCTCAATCCGCCCGTTGTCGTTCCCGTCGCAATTTTCTGCCGGCGCCGTACAATCCGCAAAATAGATGCTAGCATCCGGCATATCACCCGGCAAAGCATTATATTGCAAGCGAAAATTTCCAATAGACTGTTTGTATTCCTCCACCTCCTGCAGCACTTTCCGTAACTCCGCCTGCCGAAGCAAGCTCTGCCCAAAACTGATCCCCCCAACAAGCAAAGCGATCAGCAGCAGCACCAGGGAAACTTCAACCAGCGTAAAGCCCGCCTGCCCGCGGCCTGTGGCAGGCCAACGCACATCCAAAAGACGACAACGCATCACACGATCCAACATATTGGCCATAAGACTCTTAGACACTGTTGTTACATAGGAGAATGTTTAGTATAGCATCGTTCCGGTGCCGTGTCTGGTGAAAATCTCCAGCAACAACACGTGCGGCAAGCGCCCATCCAAAATATGCGCCGCCTCCACATTATGCACCACCGCGTCAATACACGTCTCCACCTTCGGAATCATACCACCGGTAATCACCCGGCTTTTGATCATTTTGCGTGCCTCTTGCACCGAAATATGGGAAACAAGCTCACCCTTTTGGTCCAGTACGCCCGGCACATCGGTCAGCATCACCAGCTTGCGCGCCGCCAGCGCCGAGGCCACGGCCCCGGCGGCCGTGTCTGCGTTAATATTAAACGTCTCGCCCTGCGGACCAAGACCAATCGGTGCAATCACCGGAATAATATCCGTATCCTCAAACGCCACAAACATCTCCGGGTTCACCGTCACAGGTTCACCCACAAAACCAAGGTCCAAAATCTTCTCAATATTGGACTCCACATCACGCTTGGTACGGCGCAATTTACGCGCTTCAATCAAATTACCGTCTTTGCCCGAAAGCCCAATCGCCGAGCCACCTGCCTCATTGATGGCCGTCACAATCTGCTTGTTAATAGAGCCTGAAAGCACCATTTCCACAATTTCCACCGTATCCCGGTCGGTCACCCGCAGCCCATCCACAAACTGGCTTTGTATCTTAAGCTTTTCCAACATCGCACCGATTTGCGGCCCACCGCCATGCACAATCACCGGCAAAATGCCCACCTGCTTCATCAGCACCACATCGCGTGCAAAACACCGAAACAAATCCGGGTCACCCATCGCGCTGCCACCAAATTTGATCACAAACACTTCCCCGGAAAACTGGCACATAAAAGGCAGTGCCTCCGAAAGCGTTTGTGCCTTTTCCAGCAAGGCATCATCAATCGTGGATGTTGTTTTCATGGTGCGTCCTTTCCGGCTTGCCGCCGCTTCAGGCACCCTGACCCATTCCCATGGCGGTACCCATTGGTCCTAAAGGCGCGTGTACCTAAGATTATTGTACCATGTTACCGTCACGGTAACGTCTGTATTCTGCCTCCTATAAGGTCTAGTCTACCTTTAGGGCAGAAAATTGGCAACTATTTGTCTTAAATCATCCATTCCTTTGCCAGCATGCGCACTCGTGACCACCACTTCCGGGTGCAAGGCCGGATGAAGAGGCTGCTGCGCGGCCAACGCCTCTTGTAACGCCTCGATGCCCGCTCCTGTGGCCTTATCCGCCTTGGTCAACACCACGCGGTAAGAAAGCGCGCAGCGATCCAGTAAATCCATCACCGCCAAATCCGTCTCTTTTAAGCCGTGCCTGGCATCAATCAGCAACAACACCGCACGTAAGGTGGGGCGGTTGTGCAGATAGGACTCAATCATGCGCCCCCAACCCACCGCTTCTTTGCGTGACACTTGCGCATACCCATAACCCGGCAAATCCACCAACATCAACTGATCGGCCAGCGAAAAAAAGTTGATCTGACGCGTGCAGCCCGGCTTTTTGGAGGTGCGCGCCAGCTGTTTGCGCTTAAGCAACGCATTCAACAAGGAGGACTTCCCCACATTGGACCGACCCGCAACCGCCACTTCCACCAAACGCGGGTCGGGCAAGGCTGCAGCCGTCGCCGCGCCGGCCACAAAATGGCACGGTTGACGGAAGAGAGATTTGGCTGAAACAGAAGCAGGCATGGGAGGTCAAATAGAGCGATAATGTGCCTATTTAGCACAGAAAAAAGCGTGCTGTCTATGGCACGAAAGCCGCATGAATGCATTGCGTTTTTTTCTAAACAGGGCTATAATAAAAATTAAGGTGGTAGCTAGAAGTTTCATGTTTAGGAGTCTATGCATATGCAAGTTGCAAGTCTGTACGAAGTAGCCACAAGTCAACCTATTGTTGCAAAAAAGAAAAGTGCGCCTCAAGGCCACGAGAGTGGCTTTACCCTGATTGAACTCTCCATCGTGCTCATTATCATCGCATTGCTGGCGGCCGGCATCATGGGCGGGCAGGTCCTGATCCGTCAGGCGGAACTTAAAAGCGTGCTGACCGATGTCACGGAATACACCCAGTCCGTCAACGCCTTCCAACTGCAATATGATGGCCTTCCCGGCGACCATGAAGATATGCACAGCTATTTTGACGATGGCGCCAATGGTGTATGCGGTACTGCGGCACAATGTAACGGCGATGCCGATGGTGAAATTGATCTCGGAGGCGTAACCACCGACAACGAAGCCTATCGTGCCTGGCAGCATCTTTCACTTGCCAATATCGTACCGGGAAGCTTCACTGGAATTGGAAACGACTCCAGCATCAGCGGCGCGACGCAAAATGTGGCAGCCTCCTCGGTTCAGGGCGGCGGGTTTAGCATCTTTTATTCTGGTGACAATGGTAATGCATCATCTGCTACCAACAACCGGGTGGTGTTTGGTGCACCTGGCACCGGCATCCCCACACGCGGTGCGGTGCTGACTTCAAACGACGCCAGAAGCATTGACTTAAAAGCCGACGATGGGGTGCCTGGAGATGGCACGGTCGGCAGCTTTAACGGCGCGAGCGCTTCAGGCAACTGCATTGACTCCGCAACAGCCTACAACCTCGATAATACCGGCATTGCGTGCGGCATGTGGTTCGACCTCGAACAGTAATCTCCGCGACTCCTTTCTTTCTTCTTCCCTCTGCCTTTATCCCGCGGCCCCTTTTTCCCTCTCCCCTCTAATAAGAGAGGGTTAGGATG
>JANQHP010000020.1 GCA_028282625.1 Rickettsiales bacterium
ATATGCCAGATATAATCCACCACTTTCTCAGACCACGACATCTGCTCCCACCCATCTGAAACCAGCCCGCGCAGCGGAAAAATATCCCACATGCTCCCACCGGCAAACAGCACCACCAGCAGCACCGCAAACAAAAAGCTCGGTATCGCATAACCCACAACAATCACGCCGCTGCTCCACATATCAAACGAAGAACCATCCCGCACCGCCTTACGAATACCAAGCGGAATGGAAACCAGATAAGCAAGCAGCGTGGTCCAAAGCCCAAGCGAAATAGAAACGGGCAACCGCTCCTTCACCAGCTCCACCACGCCCACATCACGGTAAAAACTTTCGCCAAAATCAAACTGAAGATACCGCCACATCATGTCCCAAAAACGCACATGCGCCGGTTGGTCAAATCCGTAAAGCGCCTCCAATTCTGCAATCAGGGCAGGGTCCACACCCTGCGCCCCACGATACTGCGAACTCTCGCGGCCGCCATGCACCTGGTGGGCGGGCGAAGAGGCATGGTGTGAAAGCACTTCTTGCGCGCCCGCACCTGTAAAACGTTCGGTTACATCGCTATATTGCTGCGTGAGCTTGGCAAGCGTCTGTTCCACAGGGCCGCCCGGCGCCAACTGTACAATCAGAAAATTCAGCAGCATAATCCCAAACAAGGTGGGCGCAATCAGCAACAAACGTAAAAAAATATAGCGACGCATTGTCTTTATTACAAACCATCAACGCACCAAAACTACCGTCAAACCACATCGGACAAAAGCATAAAATTATCCTGCCCACACCGATAAAGCACTTGCAGGGCGCAAGCGCTTTGGTAGAGTGGGCTCCACTGGAGGAAAGATATGCAAGTTATTTCGCGTAACATCGAAGCCACCCTGATCGAACAAGTGCGTGCGGCACGGCACGATATTGGCTCACCGCATTATGCTATCCATTTTCACCTCTCGAATCTGCAGGAAAAATTTCGCAGCGAGTTTCAACTTCGTATTGCGGTCAATATCTTAAGCGATGTCTTTAAAGACCAAGAGGGCATGATCCTGGTTTCAGGCGATGGCGATTTGTTTGTCCTTTACCGTGGCACCGACCGTAATTTGGTGGAAAAAGCGGTCTTCCAATTGCGCTACCTCTTTGTGGATGACCCGCTGGCTAATTACGAAGATGGCAAAGAAAATCCTTCCTTCTCCGATGTCTACGATCTGGCGCTGCAGTGGCACGCCTTTTACCGCGTCTGCAACGAACGGATGTCGCTGAACACGCAGGAGCAGGTCATTGCCACCTCCATGTCTGAAGATCACTCCGATATCCACCTGCTAACACCCAGTCGGCTGCTGGATATCATGGGTAAACTACGCGGCGTGGACCTCCTCTACCCTTTGCGCAAACAGCCGATCTGTGTCTTAAAATCCGGCCAAAGCGTGGATCAACTGCGCCCGGTTTTTTATGAAACCTATATCCAGATGCAGCACCTGCAGCGTCTGCTGGATGTCGAATGCGAGTTGACCAGCGAGCCTGGCCTGTTTCACTATCTCACACAAATCATCGACCGCAGGGTGCTGGCCTTGATCGGCGAAAAGCCCGAACATTACCTGCACACGCCAATCAGCCTGAACCTCAATGTGCGCACCATTCTTTCGGAAGATTTCCTGCAATTTGCCCAAGCCATCGCGCCGCACAAACAAAGCAGCATCGTGGTGGAAGTCCATATCGCCGATGTGTTCTCGGATATGCGCGCCTTCTTAACCGCGCGCGATATCGTGCAGGAGCACGGCCACCGCATTTGCTTGGATGGGCTGATTCCGCGCAGTTTTGTACAAATTGACCGCGAGCGCCTTGGTTTTGACTTGGCCAAGGTGGCATGGAACGCCGACGTGGCCGACGATTTATCCGAGCGCCACAATGCCCGCCTGGTCGAAGCCGTGCAGCAATGCGGGGCCAACCGCATGATCTTATGCCGTTGTGACTCGCACCACGCCATCACCTATGGCCACGCGCTTGGCATTTCGCTGTTCCAGGGGCGCCATCCCGACCACGTCGTGTCTCCCAATACCACACTGGAAAACTAGGTCCGCCCGCGCATGTCACGTCCTCCGCTCACACACCGTCAGTCCGACATTGTCCTCACGGTAGAACAGGCTAATCAAGAGCGAACCCTTGCCATTGCAGATATCGAAGACCCCAATCAGCGCATGCAGCATATGTTGCATTACGCAAAAGAAGAAATTACCGCACTGCCTTTGCAAAACATCCTGGCACCTTCGGTCAACGAAGCGCTGGAAGATTATCTGGAATTTAGCGAAGAGGGGGCTGATTTATATGACGTCCTCCGTCGCACGCCTCGTTTTGCGCTCTTAAGCAAAGCCAATCAAACCATTCCCGTTTCCGTGCGGATTGAGCGCGCGGTGATTACCAACCACAATCCCCAATTCCTGCTGGTCATCCACCCTGAGAGCGGCAGCGCACTGATTGCAGCCTTAAAAGCAGAACAGCAGCGCCTGGGCGCACAAGGCATGCTTGCACCGCAGCCTGAAATCCTCTTACCCATATTGTCGGTGTGTCGCAACCACATCGAGCAGTGGGATGTGGAGGTCACGCTTGCCTATGCCTCGATTGACCGTACCAACGAGGCATCCCTGATGCAGGTCGCCGCCCAGGCAGAGTCCATCCTACGTGAAAGCGATATCGTTTCTGTGGCAGGCCAGCACATGGTCATGGTATTACCCGATACCGGCACCGCCCAGGCGCGCACACCCTTGCAAAGGGTAGAGCAAGGGCTACGCCGTCAACAGATCGACACCACCATTGCCTACCAGGCCTTAAGCAAGTCTTTAAGCCCGGAACAAGTACAGCAGCGCCTGGGCGCACAAGGCATGCTTGCACCGCAGCCTGAAATCCTCTTA
>JANQHP010000027.1 GCA_028282625.1 Rickettsiales bacterium
CATCCTTGATCGGGTTGTAGCCGCCGCACATATCGCCATATAGCGTGGCATAACCGACCGCGATTTCGGACTTGTTGCCTGTGGTGAGCAGCATCGCGCCGCTCGCGTTGGAAAGTGCCATCAGCAAGACGCCACGCAGCCGCGCTTGCATGTTTTCGGCCGTTAGGCCCTCCACCACGCCATCCACATGGGGTGCAAGGAGTGACTCCAGCGCGTCCACCGGGCCTTCAATCGGCAACTGCTCCAGCTTTAAGCTGAGCAACTTGGCGCAGGATTCGGCGTCCTCCAGGCTGGAAATAGAAGTATAACGCGAGGGCAGCATGATGGTGCGCACCTGCTTGGGCCCCAAGGCATCGACCGCAAGGGCGGCGACAAAGGCGGAATCAATCCCGCCGGAAAGGCCAAGCAGCACGGAAGAAAACCCGTTTTTTAGCACGTAATCTTTAAGCCCAAGCATCAGCAGGCTGTAAATCAACCCGTGGTCTTCTGCTTCGCTTGCAGGCGCTTTGGGCAGGGAAGCCGCCCCTGACTTGGCCTCCACTTTTTGCACCGACTCCTCCCCAAGTGGGCCTTGCTGGGTCAGGTTTCCTCCTGCGTCCATCACAAAGGACCGGCCATCAAACACCAATCCATCCTGCGTGCCCACCAGGTTGGCATAAAGCAGCGGTGCGCCGGTTTGTTGCACCGCATGTGTACCGTGGTGCTGCCGCTTGAAGGCTTTCTCGGTGGTAAAAGGCGAAGCGTTCAGGCAGATCAACAGGTCAGCTTCATGTAGATTATGCAACGTTTTGTCGTGCCACAATTCCTCACAGATCAGGATGCCGAGCTTGTGCCCACGCCAGGTAAGCGGCTTAGGCAAAGGGCCTGCTTCAAACACACGCTTTTCATCAAACACGCCCTCATGCGGTAGGATATGCTTGAAATGACGATGGGTGATGGCACCATTTTCCACTAGCAAAGCGGTATTGTAGCACTGGCCGTTCTCACGCCAGGGGCTGCCAAAAAGTAGCGCCATGCCTGCTGGTGCCTGCTTTGCAATCTGCGCGCAGGCTTCCATGCACGCGGTGATGAAATCGGGACTCAGCCACAGATCTTCGGCCGGGTAGCCACACACCGCCATTTCGGGCAAAATCAGCAGGTCCGCACCTTCCGCTGCTGCTTGACGTGCCAGCGTTAGGATCTTCTCGGCATTTGGCGGAATAGCACCCACCACCGGGTTCATCTGCCCGATAAAGAGCGTGGGCGCGTTGGAATCAAAAAGAAAAGTCATCGTGACGACATTATCTAGCATGTTGGCAAAAGACAGGCAACAAAAGGCTTGCATTTACGCAGAATCTCTTTATAAGGCATTACCCCTTGTGCCCTTGGGGTTTTGATCCAAAAGGGGCACATCGTTACGGTAATTTTAAGGAGTCCATACGCATGGCGTATTATGAAAGTACATTTTTGATTCGTCCGGACCTTTCCGCGCAAGACGCCGAGCAGGTGGTGGAACAGTTTACGGCGCTGGTGAAAGAAAAAGGCGGACGTTTGATCAAACAGGAATATTGGGGCCTTCGCCCGCTGGCTTACTTGATTCATAAGGCCAAAAAAGCCCACTACATTATGCTGGGGATTGAAACGCCGGGTGACACCATCCGTGAGATTGAGCGTCAATCCGGTATTCATGAGGATATCATGCGTAACGTGACCATTAAGGTGGATGACATTTCAGAAGAGCCTTCTGTGATGATGCAAAAACAATCGGATGACAAACGGGAAGAGGAGACCAATTCGTGAAGCAGAGACGATCCACTTCGGAAAACACACGCGGCAAGGTCTTTTTCCGCCGCAGTCGCCATTGCCCTTTTTCGCGCCCTGGTGCGCCCGCCATCGATTATAAGGATGTGGGCTTGCTTTCGCGTTACGTATCTGAAAAAGGCAAAATCATGCCACGTCGTATCACCTCGGTTTCTGCGAAGAAGCAGCGTGAACTGGCGCGCGCGATCAAGCGTGCACGCATTCTTGGCCTGATGTCTTTTGTTGGGTCTTAAAAAAGTTTAGTGTAAAAGAGGTAGCGTGATGGAAATAGTATTGCTGGAGCAGGTGCGCGGTTTGGGTGCGCTTGGAGATCGTGTGAAGGTCAAAAATGGCTATGGGCGCAACTATCTGATACCAAAAGGAAAAGCGCTGCTCGCGACCAAGGATAATGTGGCGTATTTTGAAGCAAAGCGTCAGGAAATTGAAGCCGAGCAGAGCAAGAAGCAGCAAGGCGCAGAGGCGTTGCAATCGAAAATAGAAGGTGCCGTGGTGGTGTTGCTCCAACATGCCGGGGAAGATGGCCGCTTGTATGGCTCGGTCAGTACCGGTGATATTGCCCGTGCGCTCACGGAGGCGCTGCCGGGTTTATCTGAAATCACGCGCAAGCAGATTGTGCTCGCCCAACCGATTAAATATATTGGGGTGTATAGCGTGGAGGTGGGCTTATACGGTAACGTGGTGGCGACAATCCATGCGAATGTGGCGCGCTCTGAGAGCGAGGCCAAAGAGGCAGAAGCGCGCTTTAAGCGGGGTGAAGTGGTGATGGAAGGCCCTGGGCAAAACGATCATGCGGAAGAAGAAGCAGCCCTCGCCGAAGCTGAGGCAGAGACAGCTGCTTTGGCTGCAGACCACGCTTCTGATGCTGCTACAGCAGGGGAAGAGGCCGAGGCAAGTGCGGCCAGTGAAGCAGACGCAGATGCAGGCGACGCCGCAGAAGCACCTGCAGTGCAAGCAGAAGGCAAGGAAGCCTAAGCTCCTTTTTTACGGGTAGGTTTTGCGGTTGGCTGGCCAGCTGAGACTGGCTGTTGGGGGTGTGAGGTGCTGTTTTTTAGTAGATGAAGCAGCAAGGTTTTTTGAAGGAGCGCCTGAAAAAAGGAAAGGGGCCAGATGATCGGCCCCCTCGAGTAGGTTTGTTGGTTTACGGTTTTTGGTTTTCTTCTTCTTGCTTTTCTAGCTCTGCTGTTCGCTGGGCAGAGCCGAAAAAGCCTTTTTCTCTCTTCACCTTCTCTGCGTGGGAGCGCAAGCTCTCGATGTGAGAAAGGAGCTTCCATCCAAGAAAAGCTAATGCAGCAAGTGCACAGCCCAAAAGGAAGAGGTGCTCTATGCCTAGACCGCTCATTAATAACCTCCAAAGTTCGTGGGCGATCAAGTTCCCACGCAAGGTGGGCGCTTTATCATAAAGAAGGCGGTGTTGGATTTGCCTTCTTCGGACCCACTACAGATTGTGTTTATGGTAGCGGATTGCTCTCTCTCTCTGTCAAGGATTATTAAGATATTATTAGAAGTTAGGGTGGAGAGTTTAGTGGGTTTCAAGTTTCATGTTTCAAGTTGCAAGTGTTCCGTCATCCCGCGACTTGATCGCGGGATCCAGAAGCGGATTAT
>JANQHP010000028.1 GCA_028282625.1 Rickettsiales bacterium
ATAATCCGCTTCTGGATCCCGCGATCAAGTCGCGGGATGACGGAACACTTGCAACTTGAAACATGAAACTTGAAACCCACTAAACTCTCCACCCTAACTGCTAATAATATCTTAATAATACTTGACAGAGAGAGCAATCCGCTAGCCTAGAAGCAATCTTTAGTGGGTTAAAAAGAAGGCAAATCCAAACACCGCCTTCTTTATGATAAAAAACCCACCTTGCGTGGGAACTTGATCGCCCACGACATTTTGGAGGTTTATGGTGTGCTACTTCAAATCTAAGAAGTGTACAGGAGGAAAATACTACTACTATAGTAGATCCCCAACGCAACACTCAAGGCAGCCAGAGTTTCAGTATTGTTGCAGTAGCAATCTATGTAAAGCCGAAGCCCAAAAGTTAGGTTTTGAGCTTACCACCACCTTAGGGCATCCCCCCGATGGAAGCGGCTTATAACCCCCACCTACCGTGGTCACACACGGTAGGTGGGCTCACCTCCTACACTCAAGACATCGCAAAACAAAGACTCACGAAATCACGCATTCCTGATTCCTGCCTCCTGACCCCTGATCACGCACACACCCACTGCCCTTTAGCGTCCTGCTTCCAGTAAGCCAGTGCTGCACCCACTTCCTGATATTCCTTCCAGCGCGCGCGCGCTGCTCCCACCTCCGCTTCGTTCTGCCCGTCAAACATATCCAGGCACCGCACCAGCTCTTTTGGCATCTCCGGCATTCGCCCGTCAGTCACCACCAACACATCGGCCCCGTTGGGGTAAGTCTCTTCCACCGTAAGGTAGACCGGCTGCTGCTCGGGATGCTCATCTTCTGCCGTACCGTGCGGCACCAGCTTTTTCGTGCTAAAAGTCCACAGCGCCTGATCCAGTGCTTTCAGCTGCACCTCGTCTTTCACCAGCACCACCGCGCGGTGCCCGGCCTCCAGCACTTTAAGCAGCAGTGCTGGCAGCGCCTTTTCCAGCGGGGAAGCGCTTAAGTGGTAAAAGCGAATCTCGGTCATCATGACCTTCGTCATCGCAGCAGAGCAAGCCGCATCACGCGCACACCCGGTGCCCTAATCTTCATAATGCTCGGCCACCAGCGCATTGAGCAAGCGCACCCCAAAGCCCGAAGCGCCTTCGGGCGTGATACCCTTCGCGCGATCGGCCCAGGCCACGCCGGCAATGTCCAGATGTGCCCAGGGGGTTTCGTTCACAAAACGCTGCAAAAACTGCGCGGCGGTAATGGTGCCAGCCCCCTTGCCTTTACCGTTCCCGATATTTTGCACATCCGCAATTTTGGAATCAATCTGCTTGTCGTAAGCCTTGCCAAGCGGCAAACGCCACACCTCCTCGCCCGTGCGCTCACCGGCCTGGAAAATGCGCTCGGCCAGCGTATCGTCGTTGGAAAGCAGCCCCGCACGATGCACGCCAAGCGCCACCACGCACGCACCGGTCAGGGTCGCCAAATCCACCATAAAGCGTGGCTTGAAGCGGTCCTGCGTATACCATAACGCATCGGCCAGCACCAAGCGCCCTTCCGCATCGGTGTTGAGCACCTCAATGGTTTGCCCCGACATCGAGGTCACCACATCGCTCGGCCGCTGCGCATTGCCGCCTGGCATATTCTCGGTCAGGCCAATCACACCCACCGCGTTGACCCGCGCGCCGCGTCCGGCCAGCGCCTTCATCAAGCCCACCACCGTACCGGAACCGGCCATGTCGTATTTCATATCTTCCATCCCGCCCGAAGGCTTGATCGAAATGCCGCCCGTATCAAAGGTCACGCCCTTTCCCACAAACGCAATCGGCGCGCGGTCTTTCTCACCACCCTGGTAATGCATCACCACCAGCTTGGACTCACGCACGCTGCCCTGGCCCACCCCGAGCAAGGCATCCATCCCCAGCTTGGCCATTTCCTTCTCACCGAGCACCTCCACCTTCACGCCTAAGCTTTTCAAAGATTTCGCAATATCCGCGTAGCTCTCTGGATAGAGCACATTCGGTGGCTCAGAAACCACATCACGCGTGAGCTCCACCCCTTCGGCAATGGCCTGCAAGGTCGTAAAACGCTTGCCGGCCTCGCTTGCCGCCGAGCAGGAAAAGGTCAGGCTTGTAAGCGTCGGCTTGTCTTCTTCAGTCTGCTTGGTTTTATATTTATCAAAGCGGTAGCTCCGCAAGCGGGCACCCAGCGCCATATGCGCGGCAATAAAATCCGGTGCAAAGCCGCCAAGCGTATCCTCCACCACCACGTTGGCTTCCTGTACCCTGGCATGGGCAAGAAAACTGTAGATCGACGCACCAAGCCCCTCAAAATCCTCCGGTTTTTTAAGATCATCCTCGGCATGCCCCACACCCAGAATCACCGCACGCTCCACCTCCGGCACCCCAAAAACCGAGAGCGCCTTCTCTTTCTTCCCGGTAAAGCGCGCCGTCTCCAACGCGCGGGTGATCACACCCTGGCCTGCGGTGTCCAGCCTGCTGGCTTCGCTGCCCAGCGCACCCTCCTGTGTGAGAAGAAAAACCTGCGTGTTGGTGCGGCGTGCTTCGGGGGTGATAAAATCGATCTTCATGTGTTTGTCTCCAGGGAATGTCTAGGTAAAAAAGCCACCTTACTACATCCAAACCCTCGCGGGCCAAACCATCACACGTGTGTCACTTGATGCTTGCAGTAAAGCGGCACAAATTGTATTCGATAGAAAGGCCGTGTCAACCACGCCGTATCGCCCTGCCCATGAAAACAACGCATGCAGCTTTATACCCATTATATCTTACGCCGCCTCATCGGCTTCATGATCATTATCTGCGCCAGCCTGACGGCCATCGTATGGCTTACACAGGCGCTGCGTTTTATCGAATTCATTGTGAACCGCGGCTTGAGTGTCAGCACCTTTTTATACCTCTCCTCCCTTATCTTGCCCTCACTCTTATGGGTGATTATCCCCATCGCGCTCTTTTGTAGCATCACCGCCGTCTACCACCGTCTCATGATGGAAAGTGAGCTGGTGGCCCTGCGCTGTGCCGGCATCAGCCGCCTGGGCATTCTAAGGCCGGCGCTGCTTTTTACCTTAGGTGTGACCTTGCTCAGCTATATTATTGGCCTGTATCTCCTGCCCGCTTCCTACCGCGAATTCAAGGACATGCAATCCTTTATCCGCGACAATTACGCCTCGCTCTTATTGCAAGAAGGGGTCTTTACCTCTCCCATGGAAGGGCTCACCGTCTATATCCGTGAGCGGGATGACGATGGTTTGCTCCACGGCATGCTGGTCCACGACAACCGCGAAAAGGAGACCTCCATCACCATGATGGCCGAATATGGCCAGCTCTTTTATGGTCCGCACGGCCCGCGCTTTTTGCTGGAAAACGGCAACCGGCAGGAGGTGGATACCAAAACCGGCGCGCTCAGCCTGCTCTATTTCGAGCGCTATGCCCTGGAACTTGGCCTGCTCAACACCAATCTCAGCCGCCCGCGTTGGCGCGAATCGCAGGAACGCTATTTGCACGAACTCTTCTTTCCAGACGACCTGAAAGACCATGTCGAAGAAGCCAGGCAGGAAACCGTGCTTCGCTCCTTACGCGCCGAGGGGCATTACCGCCTAACCTGGCCGCTTTATAA
>JANQHP010000043.1 GCA_028282625.1 Rickettsiales bacterium
AAAATCTTCAAAACGAAAGGTGCCTGCAATGACATCTGGCAGGGTAGGGCTCTCCTGACCACTGAGCTCTAGGCTCCCTTGGAGCACCGTCTGGCTAAAACCCATGGATTGTAACAGCAGGCTAATATCTTCTGCTTCTAGCGTGACGCTCCTTGGTACATCATTTGCGGTGGGTGTGAGCAGCAGACGCGTGAGAGACTGCTCTGCTCCAAGCAAACCGTTGGCATAGAGGTAGCGACACAGGGTCGTGCAATCAGAACGGAGCGTCATCTTTTGTACCGGGATATAATGGAGCAGCAAGGCCTGGTCTGCTTCAAGCCACAACCTAGTGCGTGTTGGGGTGGCATGAGCCTTCGCTGGTTTGTTATCCTGTGCTTTCCACCAGTTTAAGAGCGGTCCCAAATGTGCGGTTTGTGCTTTGAAGTGCAGGTCTTTTCCATGCTGATCGGAGTAATGTAACTGCCCAGATCCTTGAAACACCGGGAGTTGGATATCGCTGAATGCCATATCCCATACGCCTTTATTCCATTGCGCGGTGGCTTGGATGGAAAGCAGATCGCTTTGCAAAGCGATCTTGGAGAAGTCCAACACGGGGCCTTTTTGTGTCAATGTGAGGTGGAGTAGCGTTTTTGTTTCCGGTGACTTATGCCAGTCAATCAGCGGTATCGAAATATCGGTCGCTAAAAAATCCAAGGTGCCTTGGACATGCTGTTGGCTATCCAGGGTTTTGCCAGAGAAATCCAGTGCCACGGGACCAGAGAACTGGTTGTTAACGCTGTTGCGGAGCAGCGGTGTATGCATCAGATCTTGCGTGTGCAGCATCCCACGCAAACTATAGTGACAACATGCATCCGGTCCTCCGGGTTGTTTTGGGCCAGGTTTTTTTTGATAGGTGACGGTGACATTGCCTGCGATAGGCTGAGCCGAAGTGTTCTCTTCGGTGGATGACTGCCATGTGAGCTCGCTTATGGCGGTTTCCACCGATAGGGATAATTCATCCCAGAAATCATCCCTGACAAGTGGTGCTTTTAAAGAGAAATGGGACGTGGCATTGCCCTTAAGCGGTTGAAGTGGTTCTAAGAAGGTGGAGGCATGGTCGCCTTGGCGCATGAAAGGGTAGAGGTCACGTAGCGGGCCTTTTAACCTTCCAAACAGGTCAATGACCGGTGTGTTTTCTTCTTCGTAGCGGATCAGCGCGTAGGCATCGAACAGGCGGCTCTTTTGTACCGTGCCTTGCTCGATGGTCACATCCACGCCCTTTTCGTGTAATGAGACCTGCCCGCTTGCGTTGCTAATGGGAGGAAACGCCGTGTGGTAGTCAAGCAGTGCGTCTTCAAAGCGTAGTAAGGTATGCCAGGCCAAACCATATTGCTCTTTACTGAAAGGATCATAGATCAGTTCCATGGAATAAATGAGCCCTTCTTTTAGATGCTTGCTAAGCCAGGCATAGGTGCGTTTGCCTACATAATGCTGTGGCCATAATGCGTAGAGATTATGAATATCAATATTGGTAAACAGCATATTGCCTTCCCATACCATGCGATGATCGGTGATGGGACCCGATGTTGTGGTGGTTTGGGGCTGATCGGGTATGGCGCCTTTCCATGTGCCCGAGCCTTGCACCAGTGACCCTGGTGTGGTTTGCATATTAAGGGTAACTTTTAACGGGCGGCCTTGAGGCGAGATATGCACCTTGCCTTGGCCGTTTAAGCGCATGCGTCCAAAGGCGATATGGCTCCAACGCGGGTCTATGGTGGCAAGCATGGATGTGGAGAGCTCTTTGACATCGTATTCCACCTGCAGGCCGGTTTTGGGGTGCATGTAAAGATAGGCATCAATTGCTGCCTGTTGGGCACCAAGCTCGATTTGCGCTTGTGTGCGGGCGATATCATATGCTCCCATTTGATCAAAATCAAACGAGAAATAGGGTAATTTCCATAAGCTTTCCTGGGTACCATTATCCAGCATGATGTGGCTATTTCTGAGCGTAATTTTTTCGATTTGGATGGTGTTTTGTACATTTGGAAGGCCAAGCAGCAATGTTTGTATTTTGTGCCATTGGAGCTTTTCTTGCTCGGTATCAATGGGAAGCGCGGTATTTTGACGTGATAGCTGGTCTTGCCACAGTGCGAGCTGCAATTCGATGCCGTTGATCTCTATTTCGCTTAGAGCAATACGCCCAAGCAATAACGGGATAAAACGCATGGATAGGATCGTATTTTCAATGGTGAAGGGTGGTGCATTGTGATCTAGCGTATGTACCTGGATCTGCTCAATGGAGAGCATCAAACCTTCGAAGGGGCTGTTCCAGTGCACCCTGCTTCCACGAATTTTGATGCGATAGTCTGCTTCCACATGGTTGATCTGTTTTTCTATCAACTCATTGATGAGGGGCACTTCTTTGTTGGAGTTACTTACCCACAAAAGTGCGACCGACGTGACCGCAATGATCAGGGCACCAACAAAAAAGAGCATGTTGCGTATGTGGGTATATACTCTTTTCAATATAGCGAGTGGTGCTGGCATATAATTTTCTTTTTACAGGGTCACTCTTACAGTATCTTGAGGCGGTATCTTAAGGCTTGTTTTTGTGAGGTATGCTGCCCACAAATCTACGCGCCTGCTGTGTTATTGTACAGAGGGATCTATGAGTTTTTTGGACCAATTTGCCAGCGAAGAACTGCCCATACCTGCCTTGGAGGAACAGGTGGGCATGGGTATGAAACGCTGGCAACAGGCACAAAAAACGATACTGGCAGAAAAACCTGACCTGGCCGCTTGGATGCAAAAGGTTGAAGAGGAAGAAAAACTTCAAGCGCTGTTGCATGTGCTGTTTGGCAATAGCCCTTTTTTAACGCAGGTCCTTTTAAAAGAACCTGAGGTGCTGTATGACCTTGTGCAACATGGCGCGGATGATTGTTTTGAGCGTATTTGCCATGCAGCCACAGAGGCGGCACATGCGAAAACGCGGTCAGAGATTATGCGGAGCCTGCGTGTGTGTAAACGTCGCATGGCGCTGTTGATTTCATTGATGGATATTACCGCTTGCTGGTCGGTTGATGAGGTGATAGAACGGCTGAGCTATTTTGCGGATATGTGCGTGCAGGCGGCGGTATCTTTTTTGCTTCAGGAGGCAAATGAGCAGCAGAAAATTAAGCTGCCTTGCCTGGAAAACCCTGGGAAAGATACCGGCTTGATTGTTTGGGCGCTGGGTAAACTGGGATCAAGGGAGCTTAATTATTCTAGTGATATTGACTTGGTGGTCTTTTATGAGCCAGGCAAGCTGCAGTGGGAAAAAAAGGAAAAAGAAGGTGCGTTTTTCATTACCCTTGCGCGCGATCTTCAGCAGATTATCAGTGTGCGCACGGCAGAGGGATATGTGTTTCGTGTGGATTTACGCTTGCGACCTGACCCTTTTTCTACGCCTCCGGCCATTGCGACACCTGCGGTAGAGGTTTACTACGAAACCATCGGGCAGAACTGGGAACGTGCTGCGATGACAAAGGCACGGTTTCTTGCAGGGGATCCCGATAGTCACCATACACTGATGCAGTTTATGGTGCGCTATATTTGGCGCAAACACCTGGATTTTGAAAGTATTCAAGACATCCATTCGATGAAGCGACAAATTGATAGCGCGCAAGGCAAACAGCTTCCCAACTTGCAGGGCTACAATGTGAAGCTTGGGCATGGTGGCATCCGAGAAATTGAATTTTTTGTGCAAACGCAGCAACTCATTTGGGGCGGCAGGCAGCCTGAGCTCCGCCTTTCTAACACGTGCCAGGCGCTCAAAGCCTTGCACCGTATGCAGCATGTTTCGCGCGAAGTATGTGAGCAAATGCAGCATGCTTATCTTTTTTACCGCAAGGTGGAGCACCGTTTGCAGATGATCCATGACCAGCAAACCCATGCATTGCCGAGCAATGAACAGGATATGCTGCATATCGCGCGATTTATGGGATACGAAAAAACGCATGCGTTTCTTGCGGAGATCGCGAAGCATATTCTGGTGGTACAGCAACATTATGCCGTACTCTTTCAAAGTGCGCCTTCGCTTGCCAGCGAGGTGCCGCAAGCTGGGGGTAGCTTGGTTTTTACCGGGGTGGAAAACGATCCGGAAACCGTTTTAACCTTACAAAAAATGGGATTTGCCAATGCAGAACATGTGATGGAGGTGGTACGCTCCTGGCATTACGGTCGCCGCCGTGCGACGCGCACACGAAGAGCCAGGGAGTTGCTGACGGAGCTGACGCCTTCGTTGTTGCATGCGATGGTGCATACACGTGCGCCTGATCGCGCTTTTACGCATTTTGATGCTTTTTTGGATCATCTTCCTTCGGGTGTGCAGATTTTTTCACTCTTTCGTGCCAACCCTAAGATACTTAACCTGATTGCCGATATTATGGGAAGCTACCCGATGCTGGCTAATTTGCTTAGTCGGACTCCGGCCTTGCTGGATTATGTGTTGATCCCCGAATTTGCGCATGATATTCCCACACATAAAGGTCTTCAGACGCTACTGGAACATAAGCTTCGTTTTGCGCATGATTTAGAAGATATTCTGAATGTGATTCGTCATTGGACCAACGAACAAAAATTTCGTATTGCGGTCAAATTTATCCAGGGCAGGCAATCGGTTGAAGATAGTGCCTACCATCTTTCCAACCTGGCGGATGTGGTACTGCAGGTGTTGCTGGATGCGGTGCACCAGGAGTTTGCGCGTAGCCATGGTAGCATCAAAGAGGCGCAATTTTCTGTGGTGGCGTTGGGCAGGCTTGGTAGCCAGGATATGACGTTTGCCTCTGATTTGGACCTTATTTTTATTTATGATGCTAAGGATCTTAATGGAATATCGGATGGTGATATACCGCTTGGGGTGGCGCAATATTATGCACGCCTTAGCCGGCGTTTTATTACCGCCATTACGGCACTGACGCGTGAGGGCAGGCTCTATGAAGTGGACCTTCGCCTTCGCCCTTCCGGCAATGAAGGGCCTATTGCAACGAGCCTTCAGGCATTTGACCATTATTATGGTACGCTGGCTTGGTCTTGGGAATATTTGGCGCTGATTCGCGCGCGCGTGGTGGCGGGTGATGAACCGCTCTATCAGAATTTGCAATCGCTGCTGCGCCAGAAAATTACACATGCGCTTGATTCCAAGGGTTTCTTGGAAGGGTTGCGCCATATGTATGTCAAAACTTCGGCGCAAAACAAAACCGATAATATTTTTAATATCAAGCGTGTGGCGGGCGGGATTTTTGACTTAGAATATACGATTTATTACATACAATTGTGCCACGGCAAGCATTTCCCTGATATTGTAGGGTCGCACATTGACCATTCGCTGCACGCCATGCGGAAGTACCACATTGTTTCACAGGAGCAATATCGTGTGTTGCATGACGCGTCGCGCTTGTATCGCTTTATGTTGGCGAGCCTACGACTGGCAGGACAGGAAGCTGCTACAGAAGATCAGTTGAGCGAACCCACCTGCCAGCTTTTTATCCAATATACCGGCTGCAAAGACTTTAACGCTTTCAAGAAAAAGCTTGTCACTCTACAACAAAAAGTGCAAAAATTATGCACTGAATTTTTACAAATTCCAACAGTTAAGGACGGGTTATGAGTGATACAATACAGACACTTTCAGAAGGGGACTACGCACCGGATTTTACGCTTGATGATGAGAAGGGGAAGCCTTTTACCCTTTCTTCTGCACGCGGCAAACGGGTGGTGCTCTATTTTTATCCCAAGGACGATACGCCTGGCTGCACGACCGAGGCAAAAGATTTTACCCAGTTGATGGGCGGTTTTGAGCGTGAGAACACGTTGGTGGTGGGGGTTTCTCGTGACGACCAGGCGTCGCATGCTGCTTTTTGTGCTAAGCATAGTTTGGAGGTGACCCTTGTTTCGGATACAGACAATACGGTATGTGAGGCTTACGATTGCTGGGTGGAAAAGAATATGTATGGCAAAAAATATATGGGGGTGGCGCGGAGTACGTTCTTGATTGATGAAAAAGGCATTGTGCGCAAGATATGGCGTAAAGTTAAAGTCAATGGGCATGCCGATTCGGTGCTAGAAACCATACGCGCGTTAGACACATAACGATCATTGGGGTTTGTATTCTTGGCCACATCTTCTGCTACAATGTACCGTCACCTTCTGGATATTGAGCATGTAGTAGACTCAGATATTGCCCTGCTGCTGGAGACTGCCACCGAACATTTGGAGCGCAGAACATTGGGTGCGGCTCCTCCGTCTTCTTTGCAAGGCAAGACGGTGGTGCAGTTTTTCTTTGAACCATCGACTCGTACGCGGACTTCTTTTGAGATGGCGGCCAAGGAGCTTGGCGCTTATGTGATTACCGTCAATGGGTTGACCTCTTCGGTGAAAAAGGGAGAGACGCTCGAAGACACCATTTCTACTCTGGCAGCGATGGGCGCGGATGTTTTGGTGATACGTCACCCGGACAATGAGGCGGCGAATGTGGCGGCTTCTTTGGGCTTGTGCCACATAATCAATGCGGGAACCGGGACCCATGCGCACCCCACGCAAGCCTTGTTGGATGCTTTAGCGATGCGGCAAGCCTTTGGCCGGCTGGAAGGACTTGAAGTGGCGCTGTGCGGGGATATTCGCTATAGTCGTGTGGCCCGCTCGAACATGGTTTTATTACGACGAATGGGTGCAAAGATACGTTTGATTGCGCCAGAAACGCTGCTTCCTGAAAAAGTGGACCCAGATGTGATGTGCTATTCAACCATGGAAGAGGGGCTTAAGGGAGTGCAGGTGGTGATGATGCTGCGGCGGGACTTCGAT
>JANQHP010000071.1 GCA_028282625.1 Rickettsiales bacterium
TTTGGTGAGATGTTGGCGCTGTGGTGGATGCATGTGTGGCAGACCCAAGAAGTGGCACTGGATCAGGCGATGCATGTGGTGGAATATGGCCCGGGGCGCGGCACGCTGATGGCGGATATGCTGCGCGCGTGGCGGCAGTGGCTGCCAGAGGGTGCGCATCTTGCTGTGCATTTGGTGGAGTGTAGCCCTTTGCTGCGTGCGATGCAGGAAGAGGCGCTTCGCCCTTTTGCGGATTTTGCGACGCCGCACTGGCATGCGGATCCCACAACATTGCCGCAGGAGGTGCCACTTTGGATCACCGCCAATGAATATCTGGACGCGTTGCCGATCGAGCAATTCTGCTTGCAGGATGAGGGTTGGCATTGGCGCTGCGTGTGCTTGCGTGAGGGGCAGGATCTGGCGTTTGGCTGGGAAAAGGCGGAGCCGCCTTCGGTGCCGGAGGAGCCTCAGTCGGGCGCGATATATGAGTACCACCTTGAGGCGGAAGCGCAGGTGCAGGACTGGGCAAGGCGCATAGGCGCGCAAGGCGGTGCGGTGCTTGTGGTGGATTATGGCTACGACGCGGTTTGGGGCGAGCGGGATACGTTTCAGGCGATGGCGCAGCATGCTTATGCGGACCCTTTGGCGGCACCAGGGCAGGCCGATTTGACCGCGCATGTGCCCTTTGGTCGGCTGAAGCAGGCGGCGGTGGCGTGCGGTGCGCAGGTGCACGGGCCGGTGACGCAGGGAGCGTTTTTGCGGCAGATGGGGATCATGCAGCGGTTGGAACGATTGGCACAGGGCAAAGAGGCGCGTGTGCAGCAGGATTTGGCGGCTTCGGTGCAGCGTTTAACGGCGCCCGATGCGATGGGCGAGCTGTTTAAAGTGATGGCACTTGGTACCACGCACGCGACACCAGCAGGATTTGCGCGATGACGGATGGTTTGCCTTTGCCGGTGCGTTCCAGCCTGTTGCAGGGCTTGGGACATTCGATTGTGCACGGGTTTTTTACGCGCCATGGTGGCGTGAGCCAGGGTGTCTACCAGTCGCTTAATGCGGGGTATGGCTCTAGTGACGCGCCGGAGCGGATCACAGAAAACCGTGCGCGGATGATGCAGGCGCTGCATGCAGAGGAGGGCGCTTTAGCACTTGTGACGTTGCATCAGGTGCATAGCGCAAGGGCGGTGGCGATCACGGCCATGCCTGATTTGCCGGTGGAGGCTGATGGGATGGCGACGACGTTGCCGGGCATCGCACTTGGGGTTTTAACGGCAGATTGTGCGCCAGTGCTGTTTGCGGATGTGGTGCGTGGAGTGATCGGCGCGGCGCATGCGGGATGGCGCGGTGCGGTGGGTGGCGTGGTGGAGGCCACGCTTGTGCAGATGGAAAAGTTGGGTGCTAGGAGAGAGGATGTGGTGGCGGCGGTTGGCCCTTGTATTGCGGCGCATTCTTACGAGGTGGGGGAGGATGTGTACCGTGCGGTGCAAGCCAGTGAGGTGGCGGATGCGCAGGTTTTTGTGGCCGGTGCAGATGGGGTGGCAGGAACATATTATTTTGACCTGCGTGGTTATGTTCGTACCAGGCTCAAAGCGGCGGGTATAACGCAGGTGGACATATTACCGCATGATACATACGCGCAGGCAGAGGATTTTTTCAGCTATCGCCGTGCGTGCCATCTCGGTGAGCCGGATTACGGGCGGCAGCTTTCGGTGATTGCCTTACCATCTGTGTTGCCTTAGCCTTTTGTGAGGTTAGAGCACGCCTGCTTGCTGCAATTTGCTTCTTAACACAGAACCATCCAGCGGTTTGGGTAGATACCCATCGGCGTGGACCTGGATACTTGCGGCCGCCAGGGTAGGCTCGCTATCGGCACTGTGCAAAAAGACCACCGGATGCTTGCCGCCATGATGGGACAGGCGGTAGCGTCCTTCGATCTGGCGCATTTTTTCCATAAATTCCGGACCGTCCATCCGCGGCATATATAGGTCGAGCAGCACGATATCGGGCAAGTGGTCGTGGCAAATCTCTAAGGCTTCTTGGCCATCTTCGGCCTCTTCGACTTCCAGACCAAGACGCTTGGCCATGGCTACGGTATGCATGCGGTTGGCCGCATCGTCATCGACGACTAAACATTGTTTGGCGCACATGATTCTCTCCTTTTTTGTCCCTCTCCAACTGCCTAGAATAGCATAAAATACGCACCGAACCTATAGGCTTCTTGCGGGAAGGCTTGGCATGCTGGCGAAGCAAACCCTAACATGCTGTGATGGTGAGATATTCTTCCTTGTCGAGGGTTTCCAGCTTGAGGGTGCAGCCATAAAAGAGGTAGTGCCAGGTGGCGGCAAGAGGTGGTGTTTTTTGCGTGTGGGCATGAAGCATCTGTTCTAAGCGCTGCAATTTTGCAAAGCGCGGGGGGTGGCTTTGCTGGCCGATTTGTTCCAGCAGCCTTGCAAGGACACGTAGGCGGATTTCTTCTGGCAGCTTTGCCCAGGGTGTGAGCGCTAATTTGGTGGTGGAGGGGTTTTCCTGCTGTGTGCAGGCGGCGATGGCCTGGTGGGTATAGTGCTCCAGCGCGGTGCGTGCGCGCGCCATGTGCTTTGCGGTGACAGCCATGCGTTCGGTGAGCAGGGAAGCCTCACTGCGCCCCAGCGATGTTAAGAGATTGCGCAGGCGGTTGCGGTGATAGGCCTCGTTTTGATTGGAGGGGTCTTCAATCCACGCCTGGTTTTTGTGGCGTAGATAGTGACGCAAGAGAGCAGCCTGTGTTGCAAGCAGCGGGCGCAGCAGGGTGATGGAACCGTGTGGGCGTGCAGGCGCCATGGCGGCCAGCCCATCCACACCGCTTCCGCGCTCCAAGCGTAGGAGCAAGGTTTCGGCCTGGTCATCGGCGTGATGGGCCACGCATAGATGGGTGATGTGGTGCTTGAGGCAATATGCTTCCATCAGGCGGTAGCGGAGCTCACGCGCTTGCTCCTGGGTGTTGCCCGAGGGTAGGGGGTTTGGGTCGGTCAGTATCGTGCAGTGCAGCTTGGGGGTGTGGGTGATGGCGTGGACCCAATCGCTCACCTGCCTGGCTTCGTGGGCGGATGCATGCCGTAACCCATGGTCAACGGTGAGCACATGCAAGGTGATATGGTGCTGATGTGCAGTGGGAAGCAGCGCGTGCAAAAGCGCCATGCTATCGGCACCACCGGAAACGGCCACGGCCAAGTGTTTAACGTTAGGGGCTTCGCGTTGCACAAAGGCGGCCACGTGCTGCTCCAATGCGATAAAGTCAGCTGCTTGCTCCGACATGGATATCCTTTTTGCTGCCTTTAAGGGGCTTTAGGGGGCAGGTGTGCAGCGATGAGCGGTCACTTCTTTTTTCAAAATGGGCGAGATATGCGCAGGCAGCTTGGGGAAGCTTTGCTGGAGCCGCTGGAAGGTGACGCATGCTTCCTGTTTTTTACCGGTGCGGGCTAAGGCCATGCCGAGTTTAAGCAGGCTATCGGGTGCCTTGCGTCCTTCAGGTTCGCGGGTGTAGCCTTCCATAAAGGTAACGGCGGCTTGGGTGAAATCGGCTTTGGCGTAGTAAATTTCTGCCAGCCAATAATAGACATTGCTGGTGAGATTGTGTTCAGGCCACAGTACCAGAAACTGCTCAAATGCCGCTTGTGCGCTGCTGTAATCTCTTGCTTTTAAGGCGGTTTTGGCCTGTTGGTAAAGGCCATTTGGGCTCATGTCAGCGGCTGCCTGGGTGTTTTTAGCCTGGGTGTTTTGGCCATGCTGGATGGTTTGGGCGGTTTTGATAGACTGCGCTTCGGCTTTTTGGGAAAGGCGCTGCTGTTGCATGCGCTCGCGCTCTTTAGCGGCTTGCTGCAAGCGAAATTCCAGCTGTTCAATACGCCCACGCATGGCTTGCAGTTCTTCTTCTAAAGTGGCGATCCGTGATTCATGGGCATGAAAGGGAGGAAGGGCGACATCCTGTGCCCATGCGTGGGGGGCAAGAAGCCCCCATGCCAAGCAGGCGCACACAAGACGCAGGAAAGCTGAGGTTCGCGACGCAGAGTTGCTGCCTGGAAAGTCAGTGCAAGCAGAGGGCATGATATGCGTGCTAGACACCCACCGTGTTTAGCGGCCGACTTGGACCACGGTCACCGCGCGACGGTTTTTGCTCCAGGCCACCTCGTTGGATTCCAAATATTCCGGACGTTCTTTGCCGTAGCTTGTGGTCACAATGCGTGAGGAAGGAACCCCTACATTGATCAAATAATCTCTTACGGCATTTGCCCGGCGTTCCCCTAGCGCCAAGTTGTATTCACGCGTACCGCGCTCATCGCAATGACCTTCAACGATCAAATTGTAATCACGGAACTGACGCAGCCACTCGGCTTGCTGCTGCAACGTGCGTTGGGCCTTTTCGGTCAGGCTGGCCGAATTAAAGCGGAAATAAATGCGATCAGGCACTTGCGTACCAAAGAGCTGCACATCTTGCTGGCTTAAAGATTGGAGATTGCCAGCTTGCACCTGCCCGGTGCCAAATCCATAGCCGGCATTGTAACGGTCCTGTTGATTGACCGAAACGCCTTGGGGGACATCTTGTTCGTAGCCGGTCGGGAGCGCGCGACGGTTAGGATCTGTGGTACATGCGACCAGCACGCTAAGGAGCAAGACAGGCGCAAGAGAGCGGGAAAAAAGACGGTAGAACATGGAATACCTCATCAAAAACGCATTATCAGCGTGTATAGCACAGCCATTTAAAAATGTGTAGCACAGAGTTTTTAAAAAAGGCAGAAATCCACCGGGTGTTTTGCGTTAGACACCGCTCTCAAACTCCTTTGAGGCATGCTTTTAACCCTTTTGCGCTGCAAATAGCCCGCTTATTGTTGAAATAGGCCCACTATGCCTTCCAATAAGCAGACTATTTTCGCATGCAACATGCTCTAAAATGCTGCGCTCAAAGAGTTTGATAACCGTGTCTACTCATCCAGCGGCACGACGTACAATTCCAGCCGATGGTCGACAAGCTTATAGCCGTGTGCGTGCGCAATTTCTTCTTGCAGGCGCTCGATTTCTTCGCTGATAAATTCGATCACCTTGCCGGATTTGACATCAATCATATGGTCATGATGCTCTTCGGACACGGCTTCGTAGCGTGCCCTGCCGTCGCCAAAATCGTGCTTTTCAATGATGTCATGCTCTTCCAGATGTTTGAGCGCCCGGTATACGGTGGCAATCCCGATATTTTTATCCTGCTCTATGACCTGTGCGTAGACCTCTTCCACGCTTGGATGGTCTTGCGACATGTGGTCCAGCGCCCTGGCAATGGTGCGCTGTTTGGGTGTGAGCTTTAAACCTTTTTCCAAACACAGCTTTTCCAGTGAAGCTGGCACGGCTTTTCTCCTTATGAACTAACAGTGTCTAGGTTTTAAGCGGCTTCTTCCGCCTTGAGCAGGCTATCGAGCTTGTGCTCTGTATCCAGCTTGTGCAGGTCATCGAACCCGCCTACATGGGTTTGCCCGATAAAAATTTGTGGGACAGTCTTACGGCCACCTGAAACTTCCATCATCTCTTCGCGTTTGGCGGCATCGTTGGTGACATCAATTTCTTCGATTTCCTGCACACCCTTGCGTTTTAATAAATCTTTGGCGCGCACGCAATAAGGACAATAGGTGGTGGTATACATACGAATGGCGGCCATGAATGCTCTCCTTGTGACAATATTACGACTACTGTAGAATTTTTTGACACCAGGTGCAAGTATGTTACGTGTTTGGGGTTTGGCTAGGCTGTCATTCCTGCTTTAGGCGGTGGCATGGGCACCTCGTTTCGGAGCATGCCTTGCATGCGACTAGGAGCGAGGCGACGCCGCCTGTCCTCCGTAGCTCTGTTAAGAGCGTAGGGGGAAGCTTATGCGAGGGCGGGGGCTTGTCGCGCCGCAGTGCGAAGCACGAAGGCGGATGAGGGGGGTAAGGCCCCCTTTTTATGTAAAGAGGAACACCCCCTCCCTAACCCTCCCTCCTGAAAGGGGGAGGGGATAAGGGCAGTGTGATGAAGGTGTGGCGGTGCATGTATGCCGCCTACTCCCACTCGATGGTGCCCGGTGGTTTGCTGGTGATGTCGTAGGTCACGCGGTTGATGCCGCGCACCCGGTTGATAATGCGGTTGCTGACTTCGCTTAAGAACGCCATCTCAAAGGGGTAGAAATCCGCCGTCATGCCGTCGGTGGAAGTCACCGCGCGCAGGGCACAGACATAGTCATAGGTTCGCGCATCGCCCATCACGCCGACGCTGCGTACCGGTAGCAAGACGGCAAAGGCCTGCCAGATAAGATCATAGAGCCCGGCGTCGCGTATGGATTGGATGTAGATAGCGTCGACCTCTTGCAGGATGCGTACTTTTTCGGCGGTGATGTCGCCTGGGATGCGGATGGCAAGGCCCGGGCCCGGGAAAGGGTGCCGCCCCAGCATGGCGGCGGGCAGGCCGAGCTCCTTGCCCACCGCGCGCACTTCGTCTTTAAATAGCTCGCGTACCGGTTCCACCAGCTTGAGATGCATGCGATCGGGCAGTCCGCCTACATTATGGTGGGATTTAATCGTGACGCTGGCATCGCCGTGGACCGAGACCGACTCGATGACATCGGGATACAGGGTGCCCTGAGCCAAGAATGCGGCGCCCCCCACTTTCTTCGCTTCTTTTTCAAAGACTTCAATGAAGGTGTTGCCAATAATTTTGCGCTTTTGTTCCGGGTCGCTTATGCCCGCCAGGCGGGAAAGGAAGAGCTCCTCTGCCTCCACGGTGACAAGCGGAATATGGTGGTCGGCAAACATGGCGCGCACCTGCGCTCCTTCATCCTTGCGTAAAAGCCCGGTATCCACAAAAATCGCGTGCAGCTGATCGCCAATCGCCTCATGCAAGAGTGCTGCCACAACCGAGGAATCCACGCCGCCGGAGACGCCACAAATCACTTGCCCATCGCCGATTGTCTCGCGCAGCACCTGCACTTGTTCCTTGACAAAAGCGCCCATGGTCCAGTCGCCACTGCAGCCACAGACCTGATGCGTAAAATGCTGCAAGAGGGCAGCTCCATCAGGCGTATGCACCACTTCGGGGTGAAATTGCATGCCATAAAAGTGCCGTGCCTCATCGGCAATGAGCGCGTGCGGGCAATCTTCCGTGGTGGCGAGTATCTCAAACCCTTCTGGCAGCGTGGTCACGGTGTCGCCATGGCTCATCCATACGGGATAGCTTTGGCCGACATGCCACATCTCTTCGAGCATGGGTGAGTTGCGCGTGATGGTTAGCATGGCACGCCCGAACTCTCTTCCTTCTGCGCCTTCTACCACGCCACCGAGCGTGTGGCACATGAGTTGTTGCCCATAGCAAATGCCAAGGATGGGCAGCCCAAGCGTAAACAGGGCGGCTTCCACTTTGGGGGCGTTTTCCATATGGACCGAAGAAGGCCCACCCGAAAGAATGATGCCTTTGGGCGCAAAGGTTTGGATCGCGGAAAGCGGCATGTGGTAGGGGTGAATTTCGCAAAACACGCCATGTTCCCGGACGCGGCGCGCAATGAGCTGGGTGACCTGCGAGCCAAAATCTAGAATGAGGATACGGTCCATGGTGGTGTTATTTATACCGTATCATCAAGGACAAAAGTACGGCTGCAATAGGGGCACATGACCTGACGCTCTGTGGGTCCAATTTCAAGATAGACCTTGGGGTGACCCAGCGCGCCTTTGCCGCCATCGCATGCGACATGGCGTGCGTTCACCTCTATATAATCTTCCGGGTTGGGTGTTTGGCCTGGTGTGATAAGCGGTGTGGTGGTGGGCATGGGGTTTCCTACTGATTCTACGCAAAAGGATAGCCCTGTTTAAAAGGGGTAAACGCAGTTTTGTCAATTGTTGGTTTTTTCGGCGTTGGTTTTTTAGCGTGCAAGAGCGGTGGATAATCGATCGGCTGTCTGCAGGTGCATCTGCTGGTGGATGGGACCGATTGCGGCCTCTGCAAAGGTGAAGCTGCGTGCTACATGTTGTGTGACATTGTCCCTTCCATTAAACCCATGCCCTCGCTCTGGATCTACATACAGCAACGCCTTCTGATCAGGGAAATGTTGGTTCCACTCTGCAGCAAATCGTATGCCTTGTGAGGGGGAGACTCGCTTGTCTTTTGCTCCCACACTCACCATCATGTTTGGAAGCCTAAGCACTTCGCTGTTTTTGATGCGTTCTGCCAGCTGTGCCAATTGGTGAATGGGCGAATATTGCAGCAGGCGCTCCAACTCTTCAGGCTTGCTTGGGTCGCCAAATTCTTTTTTCCACCAGTTTCCTCTATGTTCTGTTGCAGATTGCACCGGGTCTGTTATGGGTACATTCGCATGCACGGCGCTATAGAGCTCTGGCTCTAACATAGAGGCCATCAGCACCAAATAGCCACCTGCACTTGTGCCGCTTGCCAATGTTGTTTTATCAGAGCCATAGCCTTGCCTGTGCAAATGCGCGACACAAGCATTGAAATCATGAAATCGATTGCCCAGATGCTCTGCCCTGCCTTGTTCTGCCCACTCGGGGCCAAGCTTGCCGCCGCCGCGTACATGCGCCATGGCAACAATGCCTCCCTCTTTGATCCATAAGGCCTGATTCGCTGCAAAGCTTGTATTCAAACTAAAGTCAAAACCACCATATCCTGTGACCCACAGGGCGGCCGTGCCATCAAGCTCCACGCCTTGCGGTCTTACTATCGTTATTGGAATATGGGTTCCATCTTTGGATGTGGCCCACAGATACTCGGTGATGCTTTCATCCCCTGTATCATGGTTTCTATCAGGTTGGACGGGATCCATGCGGTTTTCCGCCATATCGTAAACATGCAACTTTTCTACTTGGGCGGTTGAATGCATCATGAGGCCAATCTGCGCATTGTTTTCAGGTGGTGCATGGCCGAATTGGGCCACCATGCCGTTTGGGATGGGGATCTCTTTTTCTTCTCCTTTTTCTACATCAAACAACACATGTGTTTCTCCCCTATTGCTGCTATAGCGCAACCACATCATCCCTTCTTGGGGTACACCGGCCGAGCGCAATACAAGATTTGGCTTGTTTGGTTCTGGTACCAAGTCTTTCCAGTGCTCCGGTTCGGGGCTGTTAGGGTCCACTTGTATGACTTTTGCGGATGTGGCTCCGTGCGTGGTATAGAAGCAGGGCAGGCCATCGATATCCCCTATGGGTTGATAGCAATGACCACGTGGAAACAATTCTGTGTAGGGTGCATTGCTGCCTTTTTCACGGATGTAAATCTCGCCAGTGCCCACGCCTGAGCCATAATAGGTTCGTATATATTCATAGCGACCAATTAGTGGCCGAATCACTGCGTACGAGCACGCTTCTGCCTCCGGTGCGACCGCCGGACCATATGCCTTATCGGTCTTTGCTTCTGTGCCGAGCACATGATGCCGAAGCCCCATATTGTTGCCCTCACCCTCCAGTGGATATTGGTAGACAAAGCCTTGGCTGTCCTCATCCCAAGTAGGGCTTATATACGCCAAGCCATTCAGTTCTTCCAGTGTACCGTTTTCTAACTTCCGATCCTCCCCTGTTTCCACCTCACGGATGCGCAGCGTACGGTTATCTTGCCCATCATGTAAGCACCATAGCATCTGCTTTCCATCAGGGCTTGGCATAGCAAAAGTCACGGATTCACCCGGAGCACATTCTGCCTGTATATCCAGCACCATCCTTCCCTCCGGGGCTGTCAGACTATCGTACACATAATAACAATAATCTCTTGCTTCTGCCGCACGCTCCCAGCCGAAATAGTGATTGCCAAAGTAGCTGCGAGGCGACAAACGGGGCTGGTTGTCCAAATGTCGATATGCACGTTCATGTACTTTCTTTGCCACGCGATGTTCATCCATCCACTGCAGAAAATCTCTACCCGCTTGCGCGAGGAAATGCTTTGCTGCATTGGAGCTTATATCCAGTAGTTTCGCCTGTGGAGGTAGAGGAGCTTGCATAATGTTAAGGGACATGAGGAGATGAAAATGTTACCATGCGTTTTCACACCACGGGGCATGGGCTGCCGGAAGAAACGATGGTACGGCTTGGTACCTTTTTCCGGCAGCCCGCCGGACCCAATTTCCACACACATAAAGGAGATGTTATCACATCGCGCTTAATAAAACGTAAAGAGAAGCGCGATATTTTTCTCGACTGGCCATTGTCACGTCCTGCGGACTCTTTTATGCTGCTGCCAGCTATAGATTAAGAACCGTGTCTTAAAGGGTTGGCGCATTATGGATATGATGATCATCAAGGGGGGTGTGCCGCTCAAAGGTGAGGTCACGATTTCAGGTGCGAAGAATGCCGCTTTGCCGCTGATGGCAGCCAGCCTGCTGACCGAAGACAAGCTGGTGTTGCATCATGTGCCGCATCTTTCTGATATTACCACGATGGCGCATTTGCTGATGCATCACGGTGCCGATTTGACGGTGCATCATACGCCGCCTGAGGCAGGGCGGCAGATCACGATGCAGGTCTCGCAGATTGATCAAAGTACGGCGCCTTATGGGATTGTGCGGAAGATGCGTGCCTCGGTATTGGTGCTGGGGCCGCTACTGGCGCGCGTGGGTCAGGCGCGGGTTTCCTTGCCGGGCGGGTGTGCGATTGGGACGCGCCCGGTCAACCAGCATCTTGCGGCAATGGAGGCGCTGGGCGCTACGGTGGCGATCAAGGAAGGGTATATTGAGGCGGTGGCACCAGAAGGCGGGCTGCGTGGTGCGGAGATAGTGTTTGACTCGCCTTCGGTGGGTGCCACGGAAAATGCGTTGATGGCAGCGGTGCTGGCGCAGGGGCGTACGGTCATGCGGGGTGTGGCACAAGAGCCGGAGGTGGTGGATTTGGCGGCCTGTTTATCGGCGATGGGTGCGCAGATTGAGGGAGCTGGGAGCGATTGCCTGGAGGTGGAAGGGGTGGAAGCGCTGCATGGTGCAGAGCATACGGTGATTCCGGATCGGATTGAGGCGGGCACTTACGCCGTGGCGGCCGCGATTACCGGTGGAACGGTGACGCTCAAGCAGGCGGATCCGATGCATCTTTATGCGATATTCGAAGCGCTGGAACAAGCGGGCGTGGCGGTGGAGGTCACAGAACAGGGCATTATGATTCAAGCGGGTGATGCGTTAAAGCCGCTAGAGATTGCCACGGGGCCTTACCCGCTTTTTCCTACCGACATGCAGGCGCAACTGACGGCACTGCTTTGCCACGCAGAAGGGGATTCCACCCTATGCGAAACCATTTTCGAAAACCGTTTCATGCATGTGCCGGAGCTGGTGCGCATGGGAGCTAATATTACGCAGGAAGGCGAGTGTGTGACCATTCAGGGTCCGGTGGCGTTGCATGGTGCGGAGGTGATGGCCACAGATTTGCGGGCTTCGGTCGCGCTGGTGCTGGCGGCCCTTGCGGCGGAGGGTACTACGCACTTGCATCGCGTGTATCATATTGACCGCGGCTATGAGCGTATTGAGGAGAAGTTGCGCGCGCTGGGCGCGGATATTGTGCGTAAGCGGGAAGCGTAGCGCAATGGTTTTTGGCGTTACTGCACGCCCATCACCTCCACCCGATTGACCAGACCTAGACGGTAGCGGTAGATGGTATAATGCTCCAGCACACGCTGGACGTAGTTCTGGGTTTCTGCAAAGGGGATACGCTCCATCCAATCGAGGATGTCGTCGGTGTTGGTCATCTTGCGTGGGTCACCATATGTTCGGATCCAGCGCCGCACATTGGAAGGCCCAGCATTGTAGGCGGCTGCGGTCAGCAAACGTGATCCGGAGAATTGTTTCAGCAGGTGGACCA
>JANQHP010000085.1 GCA_028282625.1 Rickettsiales bacterium
AGCGCACCGCCTTTTCTGCGTTGCGTGGGGTGCTGGATGCGCATGCGTTTGACCGGCGCTACCACGATACCACCCATGCGGAGACTGCATCAAACGACGCACCAGACATGGCAGCGTTTATGCAGCATATGGAACATACGCGGCGGGTGCTGCTTGGCGTCGAGCATTACCCGGGCAGCGGATACAATATTCGTGGATGGTGGAACGCCCGCCTGCGCGAAGAAGGCTGGCATCGGACCGACCGTGCGAAGGAGGTGCCGCTTACAGAGATCCTAGATTTATTGCTGCTTCAACAAGCGCACGGCTTGGTGCCAGAAAGCGGGAACATGCTGCTGAAAACGCGCGGGGAGCTGGTGGCCATGCGCGTACGGGATATGTTGGTGGAAGCCTCAAAAAGGCTTGAGGATCCGGCCACCTTTGCGCGTGCAATGCGCACGATATGGGAGCGGTTGCATGCGCAGCAAGAAGGGACAGGTGAAGCAAGCCCTGCGCCCCCCGATACGCTGCCAGAAAAACAGGCCGAGGCACCCGTGGAGCCCGAAGAAGCACCGCAAAGCGATGCAAGAACCCAGCTGGCAGGAGGGCAGGAGGCCGCCAAAGCCAAAACGCATCTGACCCGTCATGCCAAAATGCAGGAGGATACGCCTGCCAACGCAGAAGCCTCGCAAGGCGGTGGCGCGGATCCGCTTATGCCAGGAGAAGGTAAAGAGGAAACCGGGTTGTACCAAATCTATACCACCCGCTTTGATGAGGAGGTGCGTGCGGCACATTTGGCAGAGCGCAGCGTGCTGTTGCAGCACCGCGAACGGCTGGATACGCTCTATGCCAACATGCGACCGGTCTTTCGTCCCCTGCTGCGGCAATTGCGGCGCTTGCTGCTTGCGCGCCCTCCCCTGCAGTGGGAAAGCTACCAGGAAAGTGGCTTCTTAGACCCACGCACCCTGGCGCAGCGCATCAGCGACCCCTCCTTTGCGTACCCCTATCGGCGCTTGCATGCCCAGCCCCAAGGCGACACGATCGTCACGCTCCTGCTGGATAATTCGGGCTCCATGCGGGGGCGTTCCATGACGGTCACCGCCCTTTGTGCCGACGTGCTGAGCCACGTGCTGGAGCAATGTGGCGTTAAGACCGAAATCTTAGGCTTTACCACCGCCACGTGGAAAGGCGGGCAGTCGAGGAAAGGGTGGCAGGAGGAAGGCAGCCCACCGCATCCAGGCAGGCTGAATGATCTGCGGCATATCCTTTATAAGGATGCGACCACCCCCTGGCGGCAGGCGCGCACGCATCTGGCGGTGATGCTGCACGAGGGGGTGTTAAAGGAAAATATTGACGGCGAAGCCCTGCTTTGGGCACATCGGCGGCTGCTCAAGCGTCCGGAAAAGCGCAAGATTTTGCTGGTGATCTCCGACGGCGCGCCGGTGGATGACAGCACGCTTTCAGCCAACCCGATGCCGCATGCGCCCGGCGCACGCGTGCCCAACTACCTGGAACGGCACCTGCTGCAGGTAGTGCAACAAATGGAGCGGGCCTCCAGCCGCAGCACGCAGGCACCGGTGGAGCTCTGCGCCATTGGAATCGGGCATGAGGTTGGGCGGTATTACAAGCATTCCTTACGCATCCGCGATGTGGAGGAATTGGCCGAGGCGTTGATGCATCACATGGGCGCGCTGTTTCAGCCCAACATGCAGCGGGCGCGTGTGGCGTCCTAAAAAAGTGCCATGGAGCGGGTGCCATGGAGCGGGTGAAGGGGATCGAACCCTCGACACCGAGCTTGGGAAGCTCGTGCTCTACCACTGAGCTACACCCGCCTTTTGATC
>JANQHP010000156.1 GCA_028282625.1 Rickettsiales bacterium
TGCTCTGCACTACGGCGAGACAAGCCCTAGCCCTCTTCCCCGGTGGGGAGAGGGGATAAGAGGCATCACGCCACACCGAACGCGGCTTGCCTCTAGCTTTTTCGGCCTAGTTCCGGTCCTTCCACCTGCGGCGCTTCTACTTCCGGGGAGTCCTGCGGATGCAAGATATCGGCGACGCTTACCTCTTCCAAACCCACCACCTCGGCCAATCCGCGTAGCACATGACGCACCTCCTGCAGATTGCTGCGCGAGAGCGCCTGCTCGCCCACATAGGCGCGATACAGATCCGCATGTTCCGGTGCCTCTCCCGCTTCGGCGTGACGTGCCTGCACATGCGCAAGCTCCAGCGCCGGGTCAGTGATGTGCCCGCCACGCTCCTGCAACCTGGCAAGCTCCGCCTCAAAAAAAGCGCGAATACGGTCGCTGGTCTCGGGCGTTTCCTGAATGCCGAAATAGGAAAGCGCAATCAGGGTCAGGCGGAATTCTTCAGGTGTGATGCGACGGTCATGGATAATCGCAAACACCATGGGTGCCAAGGCATATTCAAACTTGCTCCACACCGCATTGCGTGCCGGGTCTTGATTGGAAAAGGCCGGATGGTCGGCGGCTTCCTCTAGGAAGAGCCGGATCATCGCGTCGGTTTTTTTGGAAGCCTCAATCCCAAAATAGCCGAGCGCATTGCTAAGCAACGCCACATGCGCCTTGGAGGTAGGCTCCTCTGTTTGCAGCACCGCATGTACCATCGGCACCAGCTCATGCGCAAGCTTATCTAGAATATGGTGCCGCAGTAATGGGTCCATCGCCCGAGACTAGAAACCGTGTCTACAGATTCAGCACATCGTCATGGGTAGAAGCCGCAATGGCCATGATCTGACCGATCAGGTCTGCTGGTACGTTCAGCTCCTCTAGCGTGGCTTGCAGATGCCCGGCCACGGCCTGAAAATGCGCCTCCTCAATCGGCAGATGCGCGTGTGCAGCACGCATATCCCGCCCGTCATACTGGTTGGGTCCACCCAACGCCATCGTGAGGAAATCACGCTGCTGTTTCTTTTGATGTACCATGTCGGTGGTGGCAAAAAAAGGCGCCAGCGCGTCATCGGCCAGCACCTTTTGGTAAAAAAGATCCACCGCCGCTTCCATGGCGGGCGCCCCGCCGATTTGATCATAAAGGGTTGTCATAATAGGGTATCCTCTTTTGCATAGTGATGATCTGGCACAACACCTCGCCCGTTGCTTAAAACGCTAACGCATCTTGTATCTTTTGTCACGAACAGACTGTACTTCACGCGCAGCTTTGTTATAGTAAATGCCTCGTTGCTTTAAAAACAAGATGCTGCCATGTCCCGTGAACCAAACGCCGATGCTACTTCCACCCTTGATGCCGATATCACTACCGGTCCGTTGACCGCTTCCAAGAAGGTCTACGTGGAAGGTGACGAGCATGCGGTCCAGGTGGCGATGCGCGAAATTCATCTTTCCCACACCAGCGGTGAGGCGCCGTTGCGGGTCTATGATACGTCCGGTCCTTATACGGATACGGAGGCTGCGCTTGATATTGAAAAGGGGCTGCCGAGCCTACGCGCGGAGTGGATTGCAGCGCGCGGTGACACCGAGGCGGTGGACCCGGCCAAGCCAGCGCGCCGTGCTGCAAAAGGCAAGGCGGTGACCCAGTTGGCGTATGCGCGAGCGGGCATCATTACGCCGGAGATGGAATATGTGGCGGTGCGAGAGAATTTGGGGAGGGAGAATCTGAAGCGTGAGCGGCCCGAACATCTGCCCCATGCTGGGCAAGGCTATGGCGCGCGCATCCCTGAAGAGATTACGCCGGAATTTGTACGCGAAGAAATTGCGGCCGGGCGGGCGATCATCCCAGCCAACATTAATCATCCTGAGAGCGAGCCGATGATTATCGGGCGGAACTTCCTGGTGAAGATCAACGCCAATATCGGGAATTCGGCCGTGACGTCTTCCATCGCGGAAGAGGTAGAAAAGATGGTGTGGGCGACGCGCTGGGGCGCGGATACGATTATGGACCTTTCCACCGGCGATAATATCCACACGACGCGCGAATGGATTTTGCGCAATTCGCCGGTGCCGATTGGGACCGTGCCAATCTACCAGGCGCTGGAGAAAGTGGGCGGTGTTGCCGAGGATCTGACGTGGGAGCTTTACCGCGACACCTTGATTGAGCAGGCCGAGCAGGGCGTGGATTATTTCACGATTCATGCGGGCGTGCGCCTGCCTTTTATCCCGCTGACCGAAAAGCGGATCACCGGGATTGTCTCACGCGGGGGCTCCATCATGGCCAAATGGTGCATGGCGCATCACACGGAGAGCTTCCTCTATACCCATTTTGAAGAAATCTGCGAGCTGATGAAGGAATATGATATCAGCTTCTCGCTGGGCGATGGGCTTCGGCCTGGCTGCATTGCGGATGCGAATGACGCCGCGCAATTTGCGGAGCTGAAGACGCTGGGTGAACTGACCCAAATCGCCTGGAAGCACGATTGCCAGGTGATGATTGAAGGGCCGGGCCATGTGCCGATGCAGCTGATCAAGGAGAATATGGACAAGCAGCTTGAAAGCTGTTTTGAAGCACCCTTTTATACGCTTGGGCCGCTCGTGACCGACATTGCGCCGGGCTATGATCATATCACCAGCGCGATTGGTGCGGCGCAGATCGGGTGGTATGGCACGGCGATGCTGTGCTACGTCACACCGAAGGAGCATCTGGGTTTGCCCAATAAGGATGATGTGAAAACCGGGGTGATTACTTATAAGATTGCGGCCCACGCGGCCGACCTTGCCAAAGGACATCCAGCAGCGCAAGCCCGCGACAATGCGCTTTCCCGCGCGCGGTTTGAATTCCGCTGGGAAGACCAGTTTAACTTAAGCCTCGACCCGGATACGGCGCGGGAATACCATGACGAAACCCTGCCGGCCGATGGCGCGAAAAAGGCCCATTTCTGCTCCATGTGTGGCCCGAAATTCTGCAGCATGAAGATCAGCCAGGAAGTGCGCGAATTCGCCCGGATTGAGCAGGGAAAAACGGCGGCACATACCGAAGAAGAGGCCAAGGAAGGCATGCAGCATATGGCAGAAACCTTCCGCCAAGAAGGCAGCGAAATCTACAAGAAGGTGGGGTAGCGGGCCTTTATTCGCAAAGGTACGACCACTCCTTCATCCATCTATCTGCCAATTATCCTGTGCCTTGCGTCGGCTGGGCCCAGCCTTTTCTCTGATCCTCCACATCCGGTTGCGTCCACCCATCATCGCCGGTGATCACCGGCGGAAAAAAATGCCGCTTCCCTTGCGCGCTAAAGGGTAAAGTTTGCCCTTTTACGTAAAAATCTGTGGGGAAACGGGTGCTTTAATCCAATACATCTATTTGTTATAGAACAATTTTTTAAAATTGGCACGGATGGTGCTTCTAATCACGATGGCCCCAAGAAGCCACATTGTCACAACGCGTAGATTGATTGTAAGCCTAACCAACAGAAGCACCTCTTTATGTCCCTTATTTCCACCCTGTTCCTTCCGCAAAATGGCAGCTTCGCCGCCCCTGCGGCTCAAAGTGCCGCTGCTGCTGCCGCGGGAACGGGTGCAGTGACCGGGCTAAACCTGACTAGCCAAACCGCACAAGGCGGTGCGCCCAGCTTTGAAACATTGCTGGCCGAAGCCGGCGCCAGCGAAGCCACGCTCGCGCTTCTGACCTCAAGTCCGGATACCGCGCAAGCGCCGCTGCTGCAAACCGTGACCGCAGAAGAAGCAGCGCTGGCAGCTGAACTACTCCCAGGCAAGGCAACTGGCACCGCACTGGCCGAAACGCTGACGGCGCTGACCTCGCCCACGACCACTAGCAACACACAAGCGGTTTCCACCAATGCGGCTGCAAGCGCACTGGCGACGCAAACACAAGCAGCTGCTAGCCATGCCGCGCCGCAAGGTGGCGCTGTGGCGGTGGCGGCCAATACAGCCCTGCCGCTTGCCAGTCATGGGGCAACTGCCGCGCAGCAAACAGACCTAACCTCCGAGCAGCAAACCTTGCTGCAGACCACCGAGAAACTGGCAGGCTTGCAACAAAAATTGACGCAAGCGCCTGCCACGGCGGAGAATGTGCAGCAGGCGCTGCCACCCGATCATATTCTGGCAAAAATTGCGAAAGCTTCGGATGGGTCTACTGCCGTGAAATCTGGAGCAGAAGCCGAGGCAGCCCTGCAGCAAAAAGCGGCCGATGTGTATGGCAATGTGAAAGCCAGTACCGAAGGACTTTTTGCTTCTTCGGGAGAAAATGGTAAGCCAAGCACCGCGCCTAGCACACTGGGCTTTACCACGAGCGCGACGCCGACTTTGACCGCCGATGGCGCCGAAACAATCCATACTATGCATCTTGCGCCGGTGAACGCTGCCGCCAAACAGGCACTGCCCACCGCCCAGGCAGAAGCGCTGCCCGGCACTTATAACGCGCAGGCCCAGCAGAAACCTGCCGCGCCTTCGGTGCAAATATCTGCGCAATTTGCGCGGCTTACCGCCAACCCTACCCAGCGGATTGAAGTGCAGCTTGAGCCTGCGAATCTTGGCAAAGTGCATATCCAGTTGGATATGCCACATGAAGGCAAAGCGACCGTTGCCATTGTGGCCGATCGCGCCGAAACCCTGGAACTGCTGCAGCGTGATGCACGGGCGCTGGAGCGTAGCCTGCAAGAGGCCGGCGTGAAGGCTGACAGCAGCAGCATGCAATTTAGCTTGAAAGAACACAGTAACCAGCAGACCGGTCAGCAATTTGCCGGCGGCAAAGGCAACCCCCAGGTGACAAATGATGCACCCGCCATCACCACCAATGCCCAGGCCACCGCCGCCTACCTGATCAGCGATAATTTGCTGGATATCCACGTATAACGGAAGAATAGAAGCATAGGAGTACCATCATGGAAGTAGGATCTGCCACCGCCGCCCCGCAAACCAAATCGAACAGTGCGCTGAGCCAATTCTCGGATGATTTCGATAATTTCCTGACCATTTTTGTGGCGCAGCTGGAAAACCAGGACCCGCTTGAGCCCCAGGATTCCAGTGAATTTACCAACCAGATCGCCACCCTGACCGGTGTGGAGCAACAGATCAACACCAACTCCAATTTAGAGGAGTTGATCAACCTCTCCTTAAGCCAGCAAAACGGGAATCTCGTTTCTTATATCGGCAAGGAGGTGGAAGCCAAAGGCAGCCTGGTGAATTTGCAGGCAGAGGGCGATGTGGCCTTTGCTTATGAGCTCGAAGAAGCACCGGAGGATGTGTTCATCACCGTGCGCAACCCGCGTGATCCGGAAGGACGTGCCATCTTTAACGGCACCGGCAGCACCAATGTAGGCCGTAATGTGGTCCGCTGGGATGGCTTGGATAATGACGGCAACCGTGTGACGGAAGGGGTCTATGAGTTGCAGGTGAGCTTCCTGGACGCGGAGGAAAATCTGCAAACGGTGACCACCTATATTTCTGGCACCGTGCAGGGCATCAACATGCAGGCTGAAACACCTTCGGTCATCGTGAATAACGAAGAAATCAACATCGCCGATATCCGATTTATCGGGCAGGAGCGCAGTTAAAACAGATAAACCATCGACTTAAATAAGAAATAGGAGAAAAACCATGTCACTTACCAGTTCCCTCTTTTCCGGCGTATCCGGCCTTAACTCACAAAGCCGCGTTTTAAGCGTCATCGGTGATAACATCGCCAATATCAGCACCACCGGTTTTAAAGCCGGGAACGTTTCCTTTTCCTCACTGGTCGCAGGGGATGTCAGCGTGGCCGGCGGTTCCGGTGCCTTGGCCAGAAACCGTCAATCCATCGACCAGCAAGGGCTGATCCAAGGGACCAATGTGGGGACCGATGTCGCGATTTCCGGCAACGGCTTCTTTGTGGTGAAAAACCAGGAAAACGAGTTCCTTTACACACGTTCGGGTTCTTTCCGGCAGGATGAAATCGGTAATTTTGTGAACACAGGGGGCTTTGTTCTCCAAGCCTACCCGCTGGATAACGATGGCAACATCCCAGGCAACTCGCAAATTTTGGAAAGCCTGGTGGATGTGAATACACGTTCCATCTCTGCAGAAGCCCTTGCGACGACCTCCATCTCGCTTGGCTTGAACCTGGACGCGGCGCAAGATATTTTGACCGGTGCAGGCGATACCGCCAAGCCTGTTTCTACGGCCAATACCGGCATTGCGGCCAGCACGATTTTGATTCCTGGCACCGACCTTGTGGCCGACCATCAACTGGTCGTCGACACTGTCTCTGGCTCCGGTGCCACCACCAGCAATTCCTTCACCTTTGGCGGTGTCGCCATTAGTGCGACCCCAAGCGGCGGTGCGCCTATCTTTGGGGCTCCCAATGCCAGCACGGTTTTCACCGGCCTGACCGACTCCACCGATGGTATCACCATCACGCTGGGTACGGGTGCCAGCGCGCAAGCGATCAGCTTCCGCTATCAGCAGGTGTCCCCAAGCCCAACACTCGGCCAGTTCAACAGCCTGCAAACCTTAGCGGATGCGATCAACAACTCACCGTTGCTGACCGCACGTATCAGCAATGAAACGCTCTATTTCGGTGCGGTGGACCCTTCCTTGCAGATGGATACGGACAGCCTGGCCGGTGGTACGGCCACTATCCATACCACGCTTGGTTTCACGGCAGCCGATAACGTCACCACAACGGATAGTTTCCGGTTTAATAGCCTCAATAGTCTGGCCACAGCCGTGAATGGACAAAGCGCTGGTGCCTTAAACGCGATTGTGGAAAGTGCGACCAACGACTCCAGCGTGCGCATCAACTCCACCGACCCAACTGCCACTATCACTTTTGATGATGACGATGGCGCCGGTGGTGCGAGTACCCTGATTGCCGAGTTTGGTTTTCCTCTGACCGTGGCTGCCGGTGGTGCAGGCACGGCGCTGGATGAAGTTTACGCTGCCGATGGTATTGGTGGGTCCAACATGTCTTCGGGTACGATTACCCCGGATTTCTCTCGTAACATCCGGGTGTTTGATGCTCAGGGCCGTGGCCGGGACCTTTTGGTGAGCTTCGTGAAGATTGGCGACAACCGCTGGGCTTCTGAGCTTTATTCCGCCAATCCCGATGAAGACCTTCCTTCCGGTGTAGACCCGCAGCTTGCGGCAGGGGAAGTGCTCTTTAACGGGGACGGGTCGCTGGCTAATATCAGCCCATCGCTCCGCTCTGATATCGTGATCCAATGGTCCGATTCTGTGGCACCCAGCACGGTGACCTTGGATCTTGGGACCTTTGGTTTGCCGGCTGGTACACCCGGTGCTTCGGCTGCTGATATTGGTCTGACCGATGGTTTGAGCCAGTTCGCCGGGAACTACAACGTCCAGTTTGCCAACCAGAACGGGGCAAGCTCGGGCCTGCTCTCCTCGGTCGAAATCAACGAGGAAGGCTTTATCATCGCGAATTTCAGTAACGGTGAATCCCGCCGGATCTTCCGTATCCCACTGGCGACTTTCCCCAACCCAAATGGCTTAACGCCGGATGCGGGCAACGTCTTCCAGGCGAGTGATGCTTCGGGTGATTTCAGCCTGAACACGGTCGGGGATTCCGGCGTGGGCGTACT
>JANQHP010000025.1 GCA_028282625.1 Rickettsiales bacterium
ATTGAGCGGGGTGCGCAGTTCGTGGCTCAATAGCCTGTTATTGCTCACCGAAGATTTGCAACATAACGAGGCGGGCAATTTGGGCCAGGAGCAGCTTCACTCGCTGGGTATTATCCACAAAGGCGGCCATGATTTGCTGACCTTGATTAACGGCGTGCTCGACCTGACCAAGATCGAGTCCGGCAGCATCGATGTGCACACCACTTCGGTGGCCATGGAAGAGTGGCTGGAAGATTTGCAATCCTACTTCAAACCCATTGCCACCCATAGCGGCGTGACCTTTGAGATCACCACCGATCCAAGCTTGCCCCCACATATCACCACCGACAAGGCCAAGCTGCAGCAGGTGTTGCGTAACTTACTTGCCAATGCGTTTAAATTTACCCCCGAAGGCAAGGTGCACCTTGCGATCACGCGCCCAAGCGAAGAAGCCCTCCCAAGCCACCGTTCCCTCACACCAGAAAACGCGGTGCAGTTTGCCGTCTCCGATAGCGGCATCGGCATGACGCAGGAAGCCCTCACACACATCTTTGACGCGTTTTACCAGGTCGATAGCTCCAACAGCCGGCAATATGGCGGCACCGGGCTTGGGCTTGCCATTGCCAGAGAATTTACCCACCTCTTAGGTGGCGAAATCAACGTACAAAGCACGCTCAACGAAGGGAGTTGCTTTACCCTCATCCTGCCGGAAAAGCAAAGCAGCCGCTCCATGGAGCGGGCCGATGCCTCTTCCACCAAAAAAGTGGTCCGCACCACCGAAGCAGGAAGCAAGGCAGAAACCTCCAGCCGTTCCGGCACAGCCGCATTACGCATTCTGGTCGTCGAAGAAGACCCGAAAGTTGCCGCTCCGCTGCGCGAGGAAATCTTGAAACGCCAAGGCCACTGCCTGATTGCCCAAAATAGCCTGGAAGCACTCACCTTTGCCAAAACATACAAACCCAATGCCATTGTGGCCGACATTGAACAGCCCAACGTCGACAGCATGGGGCTGTTTGAGCAATTTCAGGAAGACAAGCATGTGTCGCATATTCCGGTCTATTTCATCTCACGCTTTCATACCGACCAGCAAGACCTGGAACAAAGCGCGATTGGCCATCTGACCAAGCCGGTCTCGCGCGAGCAATTGCACGCCTCCTTGCGCAACATGCGCCTGCTCGAAGGCAAGCCGGACAAAAAGCATCTGCTGGTCATTGAAGATGACCGGACCATGCGGCATCTGATGTCGGCCATGTTGGAGGAAGAAGGCTTTGATGTCAGCGGCGTGGAGAGTGCCGAAGAGGCCCTTTCCACCTTAAAAAAGCTCAAGATCCATGGCATGATCCTCGACCTCATGCTGCCGGGCATGAGCGGCCTGGATCTGCTGGATACCATCGCAAACGACGCGGAATTAATGCAGCCTCCGGTGATGATTTATTCCGGCAAAGAACTGGAGGAGGAGGAGGAAGCAAGGTTGCTGAAATATACCGACACCCTGATCAAGAAGAAAAGTGGAACCCCCGCCTTTATCCTCTCTGGCATTATGGACGCACTGCGTGAGGGCAAAAAAGAGTCGTCCCATGCCACGATCGATGTCGAAACCCTGCAAAAAGCCACCCAAAACAAAAAGATCCTCCTGGTGGATGACGACCACCGCAACCTGTTTGCCCTTTCCAAGATTGTCAAAAACCAGCTTGGCATGCACCCGATTATGGCCGATGAGGGTGAGGCGATGCTTCGTGCCCTAAAAAGCGAACCCGATATTGCCCTGGCCATGGTTGATATCATGATGCCCGGCATGAATGGCTACGAAGCGATTGCCCGTGTGCGCGCCCAAAAAGCCCTGGTCGAGCTGCCAATCGTGGTGGTCACCGCCAAAGCCAAGGAGGAAGACCGCGCCACATGCCTGGAGGCAGGCGCCAACGACTACATGACCAAGCCCATTGAAATCAATCAGCTGTTTGAGGTGCTCGCCAAATGGCTGTAACCGCACCTGTGGCCCTGGAAGGGGAAGCGCTATCCACCAAAATACTGGCGGTGGACGACCAGCAGGAAAATCTCTTTGCGCTACGCACCACCCTAAAAAACATGAACTTAGAGATCTTCACCGCCTTAAGCGGGTATGAGGCCATCGATCTGGTGCGCACCCACGATTTTGCGCTCATTATTATGGACGTGCGCATGCCGGATATGAATGGCTACGAAACCGCAGAAATTATCCACGCCATCGAGCGTGCCGCCTATGTGCCGATTATCTTCATGACAGGCGACTATATCCACGAGCAAGATGCCCTGCGCGCCTACCGTGCCGGCGCCATTGACTATATCGTGAAGCCGGTCAACAGCGAGCTGCTGCGGCACAAAGTGCAGGTCATTGCCGATTTATATCGCCATGAGCGCGAGCTGGAAAAAATGAACGCCAAGCTTCAGCGTGCCACCGAAATGGCCGAACGCGCCGACCAGATCAAGTCCGAGTTCCTCGCCAATATCTCCCATGAGCTGCGCACGCCCATGCACGCCATTCTCGGTTTTTGTGAGTTGGGTAAAATGCACGTCGAAACATGGAGCAAAGAGGAGCAGGTGGAAAATTTCACCGAAATCCATGAAAGCGGGCATCGCTTGCTCGGTCTGCTCAACAATTTGCTGGACCTTTCCAAGCTGGAATCCAGCACCGTCACCTACGCCATGGAAAAGCACGACATCAAGGAGATCCTGCATTATGCCGCCGGCGCGCTGCAAAGCCTTGTGGCTGAAAAGAAGCAGGAAATCGCTTATCACCTGCCCGAAGAGGCAATTTTGCTCACCTGCGACCGCGAAAAAATCATTCAGGTCTTGACCAATCTTTTTTCCAACGCCATCAAATTCTCACCCTATAACAGCACCATTACCGTCTCGTTGGGCCATACCGAATTACTGAGCGATGCGTCGGTAACCCCTGCGATGACGCTTTCGGTAGCCGATGAAGGGCAAGGCATTCCCGAAGAAGAATTAGAAGATATCTTCGAAAAATTTGTGCAAAGCAGCCACACTAAAAGCGGCGCAGGCGGCACGGGCCTGGGGCTTGCCATCTGCCGGGAAATCATGCGCGCCCATCAGGGCGAAATCGTCGCCGAAAACCTGCTCGAACGGGGCGCCATGCTCACCCTCACCCTTCCCATACACGCCACCCCCACCGAACAGACCGAAGCCCCATCCAGCCCCTAACACCCCACCAACTTTTTTCTACCGCAAACCTGAAAGCCAAACCCCATGCCCCATACCATTCTTGCCATTGACGATGAAGCGCATAACCTCAAAATCATCACCGGGTTTTTGCAGCAACAAAACTACCAGGTGCTCACCGCGCCAAGTGCCGAGGAGGGGTGGGAGATTCTGCAGGCGCAGCACGAAGCCATCGACTGCATCCTGCTCGACCGCATGATGCCCGGCATGAGCGGCATTGAACTGACCGAAAAAGTTAAAGCCGAACCCATTTTGGCACCAATTCCGATCGTCATGCAAACCGCCGCCGCGCAAAAAGAGCAGGTGGCTGAAGGCATCGCCGCAGGCGTCTACTACTACCTCACCAAGCCCTATGACGCCGCCTCGCTGGTGACCATCGTCAGTGCCGCGGTGGACGATTACCACATGCGGCGCTCCATGCGCCAGCAAGTGCGGCAATACCAACGCTTTCTCTCCTGGGTGGACCAGTGCCACCTCACCTTCAACACGCTGGATGATACGCGTGAGCTTTCGGTGTGGCTTGCCAATTTGTTCCCAGACCCAGAGCGCGTCGTGATCGGGATCACCGAAATGCTGCTGAACGCTCTGGAACACGGCAATCTGGGCATTACCTATGAGGAAAAAACCGCGCTCAATCAGGCCGGCACGTGGGAGGAAGAGGTCCGAAGGCGGGAAACACTTCCAGAAAATGCGGAAAAGAAAGTCTCCATTGGCTACGAAAAAGATGCACACACCGCCTCGCTGGTCATCACCGATCAAGGCAAGGGGTTTGACTGGGAAAAATACCTGCATTTTGACCCGGTACGTGTCACCCACAGCCATGGAAGGGGCATCGCGCTCACCTGCCTCACCAGCTTTGACGAAGTCGCTTATATGGGGCGCGGCAACGAGGTCCGCTGCACGGTCAACCTGTAGCGTGATGGCCGTCATCTCGTGGCCCACACACCCTATCATCCCATCCCTATTTGCATTTCAACAGGGTTTCGCGTACCATAGAAAAAACACATGGAGGCACGCGTGTCCTTAACGCAAAACGAGATCAAGCAGCTGCTGGAATTGGAAACCATGTGGCTGAAGCA